>CALMLJ010000243.1 GCA_937868025.1 uncultured Acidimicrobiaceae bacterium | reverse complement strand
GCTCGGCTCTGCGAGATGTGCGCCACCGAGGTCCGCAGTCAGAACGCCCCTTACGTCCTCGCCCAGGCAATGGCCAACCCCGTCTGCGGCCCGCAGGTGTGGGCCTTCGTCGCCGCACGCTGGGACGAACTCGTCGCACGGTTCCCGTCGTCGAGCGTGATCCGCATGGCCGGCGGGATCCGTTCCTTCGCCGACCCCGACCTCGCCGCCGAGATCGCCGCGTTCTTCGAGACCCATGAGATCGCCCAGGCGACGCTGACGCTCGACCAGCACCTCGAGCGGCTGCAGGTGAACGTCGCGACCCGCCGGCGGCTCGGCGAAGGGATCAGCGGCCAGCTGGCATGATCGCTCTCCGATCCGGCCCGACGGTGTTCGCCGTCGAAGACCGCGGTGCACAACTGACGTGGCGGCGCGTCGCGGCCGGATCGGTTCGGATCGTGTGCGGCCCCGTCGACCTCGTGATCGAGTCCGATGGTGGGCCGGCGGCGGTCGACCTCGACGGCCTCACACCCGACACGGCGTACGACCTGACCGTCACCACCGGCGACGGCACGGCGACCGTCTCGTTCCGCACCCTCCCGTCACCGCCGGGTGAGGAACTGTTCCGGTTCGCGACCATGAGCGACCTGCACCTCGGCGCCACCGCCTTCGGGGTTCGATTCACGATGGTCGAGGCGCCGGGCACCGTCGCCCACCCGATCCGCTGCGCGTCCGCAGCGCTCAGCGACCTGACACGGTGGGGCGCCCGCCACCTCGTCATCAAGGGCGACGTCGTCCAGAGCAACGAGGACCGCTCGTGGAAGCTCGCCGCCGACCTGCTCGGATCGGCGTCGATGCCGTGCGACGTCCTCCCCGGCAACCACGACGTCGCCCACGGCGGACCGGACCCCTTCGGCGTGGCTCGGCGCCACGGCATCGACCTCGTCGAGGAGCTCGAGATCCGCGACCTCCCCGGCATCCGCCTGGTCCTCATGAACTCGGCGATCGTCGGCATCGACAGGGGCCGGTGGCACCACCTCGTCGACGGCGCCGCTGCCGCCGTCGCCGCCGCGGACGGTCCGGCGATGCTCCTCGTCCACCACCACCCCCAACCCGCCCCGGTGCCGACGCATTTCCCGCCCGGCATCGACTCGATCACCGCACGCCGGCTCCTCCGGGCGGTACACGCCGCCAACCCCGCCGTCATCGGTTCGTCCGGACACACCCACCGGCACCGACGCCGGACCGAGGCCGGCGTGCCGTGGTCGGAGGTCGGTTCCACCAAGGACTTCCCCGGCGTGTGGGCCGGCTACGTCGTGCACGAAGGCGGCATCCGTCAGGTCGTCAGGCGGGTGAGCTCGCCCGACTGCCTTCCGTGGCTCGATCGCACGCGCCGAGCCGCCGGCGGCGCCTGGGGCTGGTACTCACCGGGCCGATTGTCGGACCGGTGCTTCACCCATGACTGGCCACGAGCGACGCGACCAGCCCGATCTGCGCCAAGTGATACGTCACCATGATCACGAGGTGGGAATGCCGGAAGTCCTGCACGAACCTCGACCAGCCGATGCAGAAGTCCGAACCGTAGAACAACAGGGCGCCGACGATGCCCGCCCAGGGACCGGCACCGATCGCGCAGGTCACCATCACCGAAATGGTGAGCATGTACAGGAGGACCGGCACCCCGAGGCGGGAGTCGACCTCGGCCGCGCTCTTCACGATCGTCGGACCGATCGCGACGAGCGCCGTGAACGTGAGCACCGCCCCCACGAGGAGGCCGCCCGTCGACAGGTCGCCTTTCGTCAGTCCGATCACGTACAACACGTGGCCGACCAGGAACGAGGCAAGTCCGGGAACGAAGAACTGCTCCGGCTTCGGGAGCATGAGGAACACGTCGCCGGCGAGCGAGCACACGAGCGCCGCCACGAACCAGGGCCGCATCGCCGGCACTGCCGGGTCGAGGGCCAGTGCAGCGCCGATCAGCGGCAGCATCGTCGCGGGCTTGGCGACGTACTCGAGCGGCTTCCGCTCGGTGTGGACCGCGAACCAATCGACGGCGCCGACGACGACGGTGAGCGCGAGCAGCGTCCAGGTGAGAGCGTTCACGAGGCGGTCGGCACGACGTGGGACCAGTCGAGCGACTCCCTCATGCGCATACGGGCCACCACCGCGATGCGGGGCCGGTTCGCCGCGAACACGCCGGTGCACCGGTCACCGCGACGAAACGCCACTGCGAAGCGGCGTTCGGCCGGATCGCCGTCGATGAGGACGATCTCGTCGTCGGCGGCGGGGCGCCCGGCCATCTGGATCTTGACGTCGTACTGATCGGACCAGAACCACGGCACCGACGCGAACGGCACGCCCGGCACGTCGTCGCGAGCGGCCAGGAGCCGCTTCGCCGCGGCCTCGCCCTGCTCGATGGCGTTCTCCCAGTGTTCGACGCGCATGCGTTCGCCGAACAGGGGGTTGTGCCAGTTGGCGACGTCACCGGCGGCGACCACCCCCGGTCCGGCCGACAACGTGTCGTCGCAGACGACGCCGTTGTCGATCGTCAGGCCCGATCCGATGGCCCACTCGAGGTCGGGCGCGGCGCCGAGGCCGAGCACCAGGAGGTCGCAGTCGAGGGCAGAGCCATCGGTCAGGGTGACCCCGGCGACGCGACCGTCGGCCCCGCCGACGATCTGGTCGAGCCCCACGCCGAGACGGAGGTCGACGCCCTCGTCGCGGTGCAGCTGCGCGATGAACTCACCGACGAGGCCACCGAACACGCGGGCCAGCGGCAACGGTGCGAACTCGATGATCGTGACGTCGATGCCTGCGGCCCGGGCCGTGGCCGCGACCTCGGCCCCGATGAACCCGGCGCCGATCACGACGAGACGTTGGGGGCCGGCATCGAGGTCGGTCTTGAGCGCCTCGGCGTCGGGGAGGTCCCGCACGACGTGGACCCCCGAGAGCGACGGCCGGAACTTCGGCTCGTTGGCGGTCGATTCCTCGGTCTCGACGAGGAACCCCGACGGCCACCGGGCGGCCGAGCCGGTCGCCACGATGATCGCGTCGGCGGTGATCTCGTGGTCGTTGAAGAACTTGAGGCGCAGGTCGTCGGCAGCGAAACCGGCACCGGCGACGCGATGATCGAGCCGGACGTCGACGTCGAGACCGTCGATGCGCGCGGTCAGCGCCGACACGGCGTCGGCCGGCGAGGTCGTGCCGGCGAGGACCTGCTTGGACAGCGGCGGGCGATCAGCGGGCATCGTCGCCGATGCCTCGACGACGATCAGGTCGCCGTCCCACCCCTCGCCCCGCAGCGTGGCCGCGGCCGTGAACCCCGCCAGCGACCCACCGACGATGACGACGCGGTCGAGGTCGAGGGACAACGGCGGTCAGTCCTCTTCGATGGAGATGGCCTGCTTGGGGCAGCGCTTCACTGCCTCTTCGACCTTGGCGCGCAGTTCCTCGCCCGGGTGCTCCTCGAGGACGTACAGGAAGTCGTCGTCGCGCACCTCGAACACCTCGGGCGCCACGGCCATGCACACCGCGTTGGACTCACACACGTCGTAGTCGACGACAACCTTCATGCTGCACCCCTCATGTCTGCGAGCGTTCGGCGGTCACTCTAACCCGAGCGGGGGTGGGGTGAATCGCTGCGCCAACGGATCAGAAGACGGTGTAACCGCCGTCGACGACAACGCAGTCGCCGGTGTGGAACGTGAGGGTCGGGTCCGCCAGGAAGACGGCGACGGGCCCCATGTCGGACGGCAGTCCCCACCGTCGCACGGGTGTCCGGGCGGTGGTCGCCGCCATGAACTTCTCCCACCCCAGCAACGGTTGGGTGAGGTCGGTCTCGGTCCAGCCCGGGATGAGCGAGTTGGCACGGATGCCGTGCCGGGCGAACTCGACGGCGAGACCCCGCATCAACGAGACGACACCGGCCTTGGACGCCGAGTAGGCCTCGTTCGCCGGCGCTCCGTGGATGGCAGACGTCGATGCGACGGCCACGAGCGAACCGCCCTCGCCCCGGTCGACGAGGTGGCGCGCTGCCGCCTGCAGCGTGAGGAACGCCCCGTCGAGGTTGACCGACGTGACGGCCCGCCACCCGTCGAGTGTCTGGTCGAGGAACGGCGCACCGCCGCTGACCCCCGCGTTCGCGAACATCGTGTCGACCTTGCCGAACGTCGCCAGCGTCGCCGCCATCGCGGCGTCCACGTCCGCAGGCACGGCGACGTCGCACGACATTGCCTCACACCGGACGCCGACCGAGCGCACCTCGTCCACCGCGGCAGCGTTCTTGTCGGTGTTCCGCGCCCAGATGGCGAGATCGGCGCCCGCTTCGGCGAGCGACCGGGCCATACCGAGACCGATGCCGCCGTTGCCGCCGGTCACCACCACCACCCGGCCCGTCAGGTCGAACTGCTGCATGACTTCCCCCTTTCGTCGCCCGCCCCGAGCGACGAGTCGAACGATATCGTCGGCCCATGCCGCTCAACGCCGAACGCCTCGCCGCCCTGCTCGACCGAGCCCG
>CALMLJ010000242.1 GCA_937868025.1 uncultured Acidimicrobiaceae bacterium | reverse complement strand
TTGATGCTGCTTGCTCGAACCAGTGTCCTTACGGCCACGCTCACGGGCGATCGATCCGTCCATCTCGTCGCCGTGGTGACGGCGAACAACTCGTCCGACCAGACGATCGCCGCAGGCATCCTCCTCACGACGGCCGGTGACCAGCGCGGTGACGTGCTGGTCGCCCCTCGAGGCGACGGCAACTCCGGCTCCGTGCTCACCATTGCGCTCGACGGTGTCGGGCCCGGCGCCTACCACTGCTCTGTGGTCGGTGGTGATGGTCGCCGTGTCCAGGTCGCCTCGTGGCACGTCACCGCGCCCCGCCCGTACCTCTGGAAGGTGAGCGTTGGCGACGAGGTGGCCGCCGGCCGGGCCGTCGTCATCACCGATGGAGCCGGCGCCATCGTGGCGGCCGCGAGTTGCGCTGACGCCCGTCCCGCCCGGTGGGACCGCCATGCACCACCAGCGCCACACCTCAAGGTAAAGGTTCGGCCAACTGCCTCAAGGCAACCGGCGGAATGGGCCGATAGGCGCAGTGTCCCCCTCGGCAGTGTCCCCTCGGCACTGTCCCCATCGACGGAAGGAGTCGGGCATGTTGCGTCGTCATCTGATCGCGTGGGCGATCTCGGGCACATCGGTGGTCGGCACCGGCGGGCTGACCGTTCTCTCCGTCGCGATCCCCGCCCCCCGCCAGCCGAGTCCGGCGCCGTCGCTCCCACCCGTCACCGTCTACGACGACCGCTACATCGACGACGTCGTCGCTGCCACTCCGCCTGCCGGCCCGGTCGAACTGGCGGCGGTCGAGGACCCCGGCGTGATCCCCGATGTCCCGCCGGTGTCGACGCCCGTCGCGCAGTCCGTCGTTGCGTCCGCCGCACCTCCGACTGGCGGCCCGCCGCCATCGACACCTCCGACCGGGTCGCGAGAGCCGGAGCGACCCAGGACGACAAGCCCTGCGCCGAACGCGTCGCCGAACCCCGCTGGCGAGCCGACCACGGCGCCGGTGACCACGGCGCCCCAACCGACCCCGACGGCGCCCACACCGACCACGTCGGTGCCGGCCGGGCTACCGGCCGGCGTCGAGGTGCCGGAGGACTGGCCCACGGGAACGCCGTATCCGCCGATTCCACCGGGGTGCCGCAAGCCGCACCTCGAGGACGACGGACGGTGGAACTGTGAGCACTGATCCATCGCAGGCCGCTCGACGCAAGAAGCGACATGCGGCATTCGCCAGCCGCGTCCTCGCCGCCGGGGCGAGCACCTCAGCGATGTTCGGCTTCGTCAGCGGCATGGCGTCCGCCGGGACGGCCTCGGCGGCGGCAAGTCCGTCGACGTCGTCGACGGTTCCGGTACCGCCCCCAACCGTCGTCGTCATTCGCGAGTTCCATCGGCAGGTGGTCGTCGATGCCACCGTGCCGCCGGTCGGGGGTGACCCGGCTGCGGTTCCGACGCCCGGAACCGACGGGGCGGTCGTCCCCGTTCCAGGTACCGACGCGGCGCCCGCCTCGACGGCCGCCTCACCGGGCGGCAGCGCCACCCCGGTGACGCCGGCGGCACGCCGGTCACCGCAGGCGCCGGCACCCACTGCG
This sequence comes from uncultured Acidimicrobiaceae bacterium, assembly GCA_937868025.1. The sequence goes on along the minus strand of CALMLJ010000242.1, from coordinate 2,149 downwards.
GGTTCGGCCCCGAACGGTTCGCCAGCGACGGCCGATGCGTCCCCGGCTCCCGTCACGCCCGCCGCAGGTCAACCTGTCGCCCCTCCACCGACCGCTGCGCCGCCGACCGCTGCGCCCACCGCGCCGCCGACTGCCGCACCCACGACCCAGCCGCCCCCGCCGGCGTGCTCGGGGACCAAATGTCCATAGCTTCCCGTCAGTCGACGTGGACCGAGCGCTGGTTCCACGCGATGGGTTCGGAGGTGCACGTCCAGGTGCTCGCTGACCGGACGGACCTCGTCGCCGATGTCGGCGAGCAGCTCGGCGAGCTCGAGGAGTGCTGGTCGCGATTCCGACCGTCGAGCGAGCTGTGTCGACTCAACGAGGACCGCCGGACGTCGATCGGCGTCTCCCCACTCCTGATGGCGCCCCTGCATCGGGCGCGGGTCGCATGGGACCTGACGGAGGGGAGGTTCGACCCGACGGTGCACGACTCGCTTCGGGCCGCAGGGTATGCCGAGACGTTTCCGACGACGGCAACTCGCCGCGGTGACCTCACTCGCTGTCGACCGGCCGACGGGATGGGTGCAGTCACCCTGGATCTCGAACGGAACGTCATCGAGCGGCCCAGCGGCCTTCGCTTCGATCTCGGTGGGATCGGCAAGGGACTCGCCGCGGACATCATCGCCACGCGACTCGTCGAGCGCGGCGCCGCCGGCGTCTGCATCGGGATGGGCGGCGACGTGCGCGTCGCCGGGACGGCCCCTCCCGGCGGCTGGGTCGTCCCCGTCGAGGACCCACGTGGCGCCGGCAGCGAGCGGCTCGGGGACATCTGGTTCGACGCGACGCTCGACGCGGGCGCGATCGTCACGTCGACCCGACTGTTCCGGGCGTGGACCACCGTGTCCGGCGAACGGGCACATCACATCATCGAACCCGCCAGCGGGAGGCCGGCCGAGGCGGGCGTCGACGCCGCCGTCGTGGCCGCGGCGGAGGCATGGTGGGCCGAGGCGCTGGCGAAGGCCGCATTGGTCGCGGGACCCGTTGAGGGCCGACAGCTTCTCGAACGCCACGGGGCCACCGGGTGGATCGTGCCGACGGCGTTCGCCGAGGCGGCATCGTGATCGCGGCGCTCGATCCGAAGTTCACGTGGTACGTGGCACGGGCGGCCGGGCTCACGACCTGGCTGCTGTGTGCCATGGCCATCGTGTGGGGTCTCGTGCTCTCGACAAAGTTGATCCGGCGCCGCGGTCTTCCCGCGTGGTTGCTCGACCTGCACACGTTCCTCGGCACACTCTCGGTCTTCTTCTGTGCGATCCACCTCGGCGCGCTCGCGCTCGATGGCTACACCGAGTGGGGATGGTCGGAACTCTTCGTTCCGATGGCGAGTACGTGGAAGCCGGGCGCCACCGCGTGGGGAATCGTCGCCTTCTACCTTCTCGTCGCGGTGCAGGTGACGTCGATGCTGCGACGGCGGATTCCGAAGCGGATCTGGCACACGGTCCACCTCACGAGCTTCGCCCTCTTCGCCGCCGGCACCGTGCACGGAGTGACCGCCGGAACCGACTGGACGAATCGGGCGGTCACGTACGGCTCGGTCGGCGTCGGCGCGATGGTGATCGGACTCGCCGTCATCCGGTTCACGGCCAAACGACGGCATCCCCGCGCTCGGCGGGTTCCCGGCGCCGTCAGCCCGGGCGGACCGCTCGAAAGGCGTACCCCTCGGCGTACGTCGGATTCGTCGATCTACTCAATTGGCGCATCAGCGGATTGAGCGGAGCCAGTGCCCGCCAACGGCCGAAGCACCTGCGCCACGACACCCCCAGGCCGTTCCCGTGTGGCAGCACCCGGGCGTCGCGGAAATCCTCGAGCATCAGTCGGAGCGCTGTTTCGGTGTATCGGAAGTAGTCGTGCGGGTCGGCGTGCAGGCCCTGAGAGAGGAACGGCAGATGGACGGAGCGGCTCGGGCAGGCGCAGTGTGCACTCACCAGGACACGGTCAGGTTCGAGCAAAGTCCTGCCGGGTGCACCGATCTGACACCTACCCTGACCTCAGCCCGCCGGATGCAATGCCGAACGCAGGGCCGCCACGGCCCGACGTTCGTACGCCGCCGCGGACGCGATGCGGGTGAACGCGAACGACGGGTGCACGTGACCCTCGAGCCGTTCCT
>CALMLJ010000241.1 GCA_937868025.1 uncultured Acidimicrobiaceae bacterium | reverse complement strand
GGTCACCGTCGACAACGTCGACCTACAGCTCCAACACGTCGACTTCGCCCTCGTCGCATCGTCGGTGTCGCTCAACAACACCGACCTCAACCCGTCCGCCGTCGCCGAACTGGCGGCACGCTTCGCAGCGAGACGGAGCTCACGGTGAGATCGCGCCGACAGTCTGGCCGAGACCCCGTCCGGCCATAGCTGCCGCAGTCACCGCATAGGCCAGGCCTGTGACCGATCAACCAGGGGCTGCGCCCGCCGACGACAACCCGAACGACGCGCCGAAGCAGATCGCCACACTGTCGGCCGCCGACTGGCCCGAACCGCCCGCGATCGACCCGGCCCTCATGGCGGGCAACGACGGTCTCGGCCAGTACGGCGACGCCATCGGCCAGTTCCTCACCGACACCGGGATGCTCACACCAGCCCACGCCCAATACCTCCGCGACCGCGGCGTCGCCCGAGACGTCGCGATCGCCCGCGGCTACACCTCGGTGGTCACCCGTGCCGGGGTCAAGGCCCTCGGGCCGTTCTCCGAATCGGTGGCACGCACCGTCAACGGGCCCGACGGCTGCCACGCCATCGCCATTCCGCTCTACCACGCCGGCCGCAACGATCCGTCGCTCTACCAGCTGCGGCCCGACCGCCCCCGGATGGCGAAGTCCCCCAACCCGGCCGAGAAGGCCAAGACGATGAAGTTCGAGATCCCCGGCGGAGTGCGCCGCGGCTCCGAGCACGGCGACCTCCCCGCCGACGTCCACCCGATGTGCCACCACGAAGCCACCGACGAGGACACTCCCCTGCTCCTCACCGAAGGCGTCGTGAAGGCCGACGCCGCCCTCACCGCGGCGCGTCGCGAAGGGCTCGGTATCGTTCCGGTCGCACTGACCGGCGTGACCCTCGGCTTCTCCTCCACCAGAAACGTCGACGACGACGGCAACGAGATCACTCACCGCGAACTCACCGAGGCTCTGACGTCGATCCCCTTCGTCGGCCGCGTCGTGTACCTCTGCTGGGATTCGGACTGGCACTCCAAACGCCAGGTCCGTTCATCGCTGTTCCGTACCGGCGACCTCCTGGCCGCCGCCGGCGCCCAGGTCCACTATGTGAACCTTCCCGCCGCCGGCACCGACAAGTGCGGGCTCGACGACTACCTGGTGCAACACAGCGACGATCCCGCACCCCTCGCAACGCTGCTGTCCCAACACCTCATGGACAACGGCGACCTCGTCTCACCCGAGCAGGAGGAAGCGGACGAGGAACGCGACACAGCCGAGCTCGACCTGTTCGAGATCGACCCGGAGCGGCTCCGAATCTACGGATACACCACCCGTCAGCGCGGAGCATCGGACACCAAGACCCGACGGCTCGACGTGAAACTCGACGCTCTCCCCGAGATCGCGTCGGCGGTCAGCGTCGCCCGCATCACCGACCTCCAGCTCGAGGAGACCGAGGACCAGTTCATCGTCGTGGTCCGCTGGCGAGACGACGCCGGCCTGGTCCGAAGCCGCGAGGTCATCGTTCCGACGACCGACTTCGACAACGTCCGAGCCTGGATGGCCTTGCACGCCGCCACCAAGATGCGGCACTTCTCCCCTACTCCTGCGGACGAACGAAAGATCGCCGAGACGATCCTGCACGCCGCCCGTCACGCACCCCACGAGATGCGCGCCGTGTCGACGGGGTGGTACCGCTCGGAGATCCCCGCCCCCGGATCGCCGACCACCACGCCGACTGGCGCTCCACGCGACACCCGCTGGAGGTACGTGACCGGGCGCGGCTGGTTCGGCCCCGACTTCACGTTCGGCGACGACGTCACCTGCGAAAGCGACTCCCAGGCCAAGGAGGTCATCGTCCCCCCGCCCGGCACCGATCTCGAACTCCTCCGCTCCGCCACGCCCTACGACGGCGACGACGGACTCATCGCTCTCTCGGCGGCCCTCAGCGCAGACGAGCGTCGCGAGAATGCCGCCGCGGCCTTCCGGGATTGGTGGTCCGCGTGGGTGATGGACGGTCCGGACTCGATCGGCGAACAGACCTACGGCGAGATGAAGGCGACCGGGGTCGATCCGACCCGAGAACGACGCCAGTTCGACCTGTCGAAGATCCTGCGCCTCGGCGCCGTCGCAATCGCGCGGGCCATCACCCCAGGCGCCCCCAACAAGGGCTTGCTCCTGTTGTTGGGACTGCCGGGCTCGGGAAAGACGCTCACCGCACGGTGCTGGACGTCAGCGTTCGGCAACGAGTTCGGACACCGCCCGTATCTCGACCTGCGCTCGACGTCCGCCGGCATCGAGGTTCAGCTCGCGGATGCCAACAACGCGCTCGTCGTCGTCGACGACTTCCGGATCGGCGACACCAAGGAGACGGAACGGATGAACGCCGTCGTCGACGGCCTGGCCCGCTCCGCCCATGACGGGTCGCGCCGCCAACGATCGACTCGGGACCTCCGCACGATGGCCGCACCAGTCGTCAACGCTTCGGTCATCCTCACCGGCGAGACGATGCCGACGGTGTCGGAAGCGACGAACTCGACCGCTCAGCGCATGATCATCGTGTCGTTCCCCCACCCGTCCACGATCGATCCCAGAGTCACGCGACGCCTCGCAACGCTGGCCGAAGAGACGCCCGAACCCCAACAGCTCGCCCTTTCGGCCATGTTGAGCTGGGTCGCGAACTGCCTCGCCGACATCGGGCCCGGTGAGATCCGCCAACAGGTCCGGGAGTTCCGCAACACCCGACTCAAAGTCGACGTCGACATGTTCCGCGACAGCATTGTCGCCCAGGCCGCCGAGTTGACCCGGGCGCCGATCTCGGCCCGAACCAAGGTGATCGTCGAAGACTTCGCCGTGGGCGGTGCGACACTGCTCGGATGCGCCGAGTCCTTCGGTGTGCCGCCCGACGAACTGGATCGGGCCACAGCGTTGCTCACCGAAATGTTCGCGTGGGTCACCGCCCAGACCGCGAACTCGATCGCCAGCACCAGTCCCGCCGCGAAGCTGGTCGACTCCATCACAGCCGCTCTCGACTCGGGCGAGGCGTACCTGTCCCTCGTCGACGGCCAGCCCCCACGTGACCACGAGGTCGCCTTGCACTGGGGATGGAAGCCGGAAGACGGGAAGTTGAAGCACGGGAGCCGTCAGATCGGTTGGGTGCTTCAGACCGACGTCGGTGGAGAACCGACCGCCGTCATCGCGCTGCAACCAGAAGCACTCAAGGACGTGTTCCGTCGATCAGGCCAAGGCCTCGGTCAGCTGTCCCCGAAGCAGATCGCCGAACAGCTGAACACCTTGAAGATGACCGTCAGCGAACTGGACCCCGACACGGGCCGCACCGTCGCTCGAGAAACCACCGCCTTGGCCGTCAAGCCGGAATCAACGACTCCGACAGTGCGTCTCCGCGTCGGCGAGGCACCCAAGTCGGTGGTGGCCATGATCCCGGTTGCCATGGGCATTCCGATCCCCGACCAGTTCGAACCAGCGCCTTCATCCGCCGGCGCTGGAGAGGAGTTCTGATGGCGCGCAAGCGACCAGACAACACGCCACCGGTCTTCGGTTCCGACCGCCTCGGTGGACACCGCGACGACGGCTGGGGCATCGATCATCCTCAGCCGGATCGACCACCCTTGTCACCGGAGGACGATCGACTCTCACCAGTCCGCGGCGAGGGGCGGCGCCGCAGAACGCCTCGATCGTCGACGGTGTTCGACACCGCGATCACGGTGCCCCGAGCAGGCCTACCCGACGCGAACCGCCTCCGTCGGCGGTCGTTGCTGTTCCGGCTGTGGGTCTGGACCGGTGTCGTCCTACTCCCCCTGGCGCTGCTCGCGCTGTTCATCGGCGGCGGATCCAAGACCGCCGGCACCGACACTTCGGCTGCCACCTCCCCCGGACGCGCCGCAGCAACCGTGGCGCTCACGTCGTGGTTGCGAGACGCCAGCACTCCGCTGCCCGGCGGAGCGATCCTCGGCTGGACCGGGTCAGTCCAACTCGGCGAACCCGTCACCGAGGAGGGCTCCGAGCTCACCACCACGATCACCCTTGAGCGCTTCGATGTCGCCGCGGCCGGCGTGATCTACGACGCCGGCGTCCAGGTCGCAACGGACTCCCGGGGTGGTTCGATTGCGATCTCGACGCCCTCGGCCACTCCCAAGGCCCCGCCTGCCAATGACGACTGGGAAGATGTGGGGCCGTGGGCCGGATTCGGCGGTTCCAACGCCCAGTCGACCCCGGCGATCGTCAAGGCTGTGGAACTGTGGGCCGAGGCGTTCACCTCGGGCGACGCAGACACGCTGCGGCTCT
>CALMLJ010000240.1 GCA_937868025.1 uncultured Acidimicrobiaceae bacterium | reverse complement strand
TTCCACTTGCCGTTGACGCAGAACAGCACGTGGGTGGCGTCGCGACCCGGTGCGGTCCCGACCTTGCACTTCGTTCCCTGGCGGACCGTTTGGCAGCCGGATGCGGTGACCAGCACGAGAGCGACGAGCAGGAGTGCTCCGGTCCGACGGACTGCTGCAGTGGGCATCATGGGCGGGGGTCCCTTCCGGCCCACGGTGGGCCATCGGCGCAGGGTATCGACCGCGACCGTCATCGCACAAAAATCATCACGTTTTGGGTGGATCCACCCATGGGGGGACGCGACGTCACCCGGACCACGCTCCCGAACGGGGCGCGGACCGGGTGACGGTCAGGATGAGTCGGTTGCGATCAGACGCCGTCGCAGGCGCCAGCGGGCGCAGCTGCGGTACGCCACGGGGTGACGTTCACCGAGGTCTCGGGTGCGGCCGTGCCGATGACGCCGTCGGGGTTCGCTGCGATCGTCCCGGGCGGGTACGAGTACTCCGCGTAGTTCGGAGCGGCCGGGGTGCCGTACCAGTTGCACGAGGCGTCGACCGGACCGGTCGACGTGGGTGCCGTCGAGGTGAAGAAGCCCCAGTTGAACGCTGCGTGGCGAATCGCGTACGACGTGTTCCCGCTGAAGTTGTTCCCGGTGATCGTCATGCCGTTGATGCGGCCACCGCCGGCGACCCAACCGCCGGACCCCTCGGTCGCCGAGGAGACGCACTGGCCGCCGTCGGTGTTGACCGAGATGTTCACGCCACCGTTGTTGCCGGTGAACGTGTTGCCGGTGATGGCGTTGTTGCTGGTCACGAACTTCTTGCAGAGGTCGAGGTAGACCCCTGAGGCGAACCCGGTGAACGTGTTCCCCGAGATGACGTTGCCACCGTTGGAGATCGTGATGCCTGCGGGACTCGACGGGGACGTACGGCCGGTCGCGTCGAACGTGTTGCCGGTGACCGTCTGGCCACCCATCTGCACACCGGTCGAACCGGCGAGCGCGAGGGCACGGGACGTGATGCCGGTGAAGGCGTTGCCGCTGACGGTCGCGCTGGTGGCCGGGGCACCCAGCGCCTGGTTGATCGTCACCGGCCGACGGAAGTTCTCGATCGTGTTGTTCGAGAAGGCGACCGACCCGCTCTGCACCGTGAAGGCGGAGTCCATCATCGTCGTGCAGGTGAACGTGCAGTTCGCCACGAACGATCCACCGGAGAACACGTTGTTCTCGACGACCGTCGTGCCGCCGCGAAGCCACACGAGCGGCTGCAACGTGGCGCTCAGCAGCGCCGTGTCGCCCTGCGGATCGATACGGAAGCCGTCGATCGTCGTCGTGTACGAGATCGTCCCCGGGTTGCCGGAGTTCCGGAAGCCCTTCACGACCGACTCGGTGCCGCGGACCCCGGGGCTCACGCCGGCGGCGATGCCGGCGTTGGCGCCCTTGAACGTCAGATCCTTGTTCGGGGCGACGATCTCCGCGTACTCGCCGGCGGCGACGTAGACGGTGTTCCCGGAAACGGCCTGACCCACGGCGTAGTTCACGGTCAGACACGGGGCCGCGCTGGCCGAACAGTCGCCGGCATCGGTGCCCGTCGTGGCGACGTAGCGGCCGTTCGGATCGTCCGGCGGCAACGTCGTGGTGGTCGTCGACGTCGTGGTCGATGTCGTGGTGGTCGACGTGGTCGTGCTGGTGGTCGTTGTGCTGGTCGTGGTGGTGGTTTCCTCCGGCGGCGTGCCGGTCTCCGGTGGGCACGCGGTCGTCACGACCGCGACCACAGACAGCACAGCAACAAGCAGGCCCGTAGGCCGCGCAGTTCTTCGCATTCGATCCCTCCAAGGACACATCGCGTTGCGCGCCCACCTCCCCAGCGAGCGCCGCACGACGATCATGCGCAGGCGATGGTTCAAACGTCAACGATCCTGAGGAATCTTCTGGTCGCCCTCCCCCATAGGCTGCGCTCCGTGCCGGTCGCGTTGTTCCTCCACCATGACGCCAATTCGTCGTCGGGCCTGCTCGGCGAGATCGTGACCGAGCTCGGCTATGAGGTGCGAGACCACCACATCTGCACCGAGCTCGCCTCCGGCGTCGCCACCGGCCCGTTGCCGACGATCGAAGGCGTCGACCTCCTGATCCCGCTCGGCTCGAGGTGGTCGGTCTACGACACCGAGAACATCGGATCGTGGATCGACGACGAGGTCGAACTCGTCCGCGAAGCCGACCGCCGCGGTGTCCCCGTGATCGGCGTCTGCTTCGGCGGCCAACTCGTTGCGACCGCCCTCGGCGGTTCGGTCCTGCCCGCACCGTTCGAGGAGATCGGGTG
>CALMLJ010000239.1 GCA_937868025.1 uncultured Acidimicrobiaceae bacterium | reverse complement strand
CTTCATCTTTTCGGCACGACCGCCGATGAGGAGTGAATGGATCAGGAACGTCGTCAGGCTCGCAGCGTTCGGGAACAGGCGCGCGTCGCCGTCCCGTTGGTGGTCGCCTGGGGCGTTGGTCTCGCCGTCATGGCGACCGTCGCCGGCCAGTCGAAGGACCGGGCCGGACAGCTGCTGATGGACCCCTCGTTCACGCTCGGCACCCGCTGGTACACCGGCCTCGTGTCCAACCTCGGCATCCTCGCCTGGACCGTCGGTGCCGCCGCCGCGTTCGCCGGCGCTTGGCTGTGCCGCCTCGGTGGACGCTCCCGGGCCTCCAAGTTCCTCGTCGGCGGTGGCTTCGTCGGTTCGTTCCTCCTCCTCGACGACCTCTTCCAGTTCCACTCCGTCCTGCTGCCCTCCGAGCTGAACGCCCCGAAGTTCCTCGGTGAGCTCATCCTGGGCGGCGCCATGGCCTGGTGGCTGATGTCCCACTTCCGCGAGATCCGTCGCACCCACGTGCACCTGCTCCTGGCAGCGGCCGCAGGCCTGGGACTCTCGTTCGTCGTCGACGCCGTCTACGCCCCCGTCCCGGGGCAGGGCTGGAACATCATCGAGGACGGCGCCAAGTTCCTCGGCATCCTCGCCTGGTCGACCTACTTCGTGGTCACCACTCGTGACATCTCCCGTTCGGTGTTCGTGGACGCCCTGATGACGTGGCCCGACGCGGCGTACGACTCGGTGTACGGCGCGCTCGACGAGACCCACGGTGACGGGTACGCCGCGACGTCCGCCGGGTCGGGCGTCTCGACGAACTTCTAGACCAGGGCCCCAACAGGATCGACCGCGACGGCGGTCGGATCGAGCGAGTTCCAGCAGTCGGCGAGGCGCTCGATCGCCGCGACCAACTCGTCCTCCGGCGCCGTGAACGGGATCCGGATCCGGTCGTTGGCCGGTGCGATGACGGAGAACGCCTCGGCGCCGGCGATCAGGATTCCGGACCGGGCCGCGTGCTGGATGAGGGCCAACGCGGACGGCGTCGGCAGCTTCGGCCAGAGCACCAGTCCGCCGTCGGGCATCGTCACGTCCCAGTCCGGGAGGACTCGGCGGATCGTGTCGTGGGCGACGAGCGCTCGCCGATGCAGTTGGTCGACCCGGCGGGCGATCAGTTCGTCAGCGCGCTCGAGGAGCCCGATCGCGAGATACTGCGACGGGATCGAGCAGAACTGGTCGTCGATCGCCTTCGCCATGCGGACCTGACGCACCAGGTCGGGGGCTGCCCGCAACCAGCCGATCCGGAGCCCGGGCCAGATCGTCTTCGAGAGCGATTCGACCGTCGCCGTCGGAGCGTCACGTCGGTGCTCGGCGATCGGCAGCGGCACCACACCGTCGAAGGCCAGGGTCGCGGCGACCCGGTCCTCGATCACGGTCACCCCGAAATCGGCGGCGATGTCGGCGACCTCGCGTCGTCGGTGGGGGAGCAGGCGGGTCGCAGTGGGGTTGTGATGGTGGGGGTTGAGCGCGATGGCGACGGGTCGGAGCCGCTCGACCGCCGCCCGGAGTTCCGTCGTGTCGATACCGCCATCGTCCATCCGCACGCCGAAGCACCGTCCGCCCTGCCGCGCCACGACGTCGGCGAGCCCGGGCCAGGTGCATTCCTCGACCAGGACGACATCGCCAGGCCCGCACAACGCGCTCAGCACCAGCGAGATCGCCTGCTGGGCGCCGTGGGTGACGACGATGGAGTCCGGTGTGGTGGGCAGGCCCTGGCGGGAATACCGGTCGGCGATCGCCACCCTGAGCCCGACCAGCCCTTCGGGATCGACCACGTCGTAGACGTTGGCATCAGCGGGCAGCATGACCCCGAGGTCCGGCAGGGCGTCGGGAATCGCCTTCAGCAGCGTGGCGATCTCGGCACCGGGGACGAACAGTGGCGCGGTCTTGAAGTCCTGTCCGACCGACGTGGCGAGCTGCGGTCCGACCACCCGGGTGCCGCTGCCCTGACGCCGTTCCACGACGCCTCGCTCGCGAAGCAGGTCGTAGGCCGCGACGATCGTGCTGCGCGACGTCGAGAGCGCTGCGGCGAGGTGCCGCTCCGGAGGCAGGAGTTCGGCGTCGCGGAGGTCACCGTTGGCGACGAGGGCACTGATGGCGTCCGCGAGCTGGCGATAGAGCGGTCCGGAGCCTGCGGACCAGGTGCTGAGCTGCGACGTCAGTCGATCGGAGTCCAATTTCCCTCCATTGGCCATTGGAGTGGGGCCAACTGCCGTCCATTGTACGAATGTCCCCTCGAAGAAGGAAGCTCGAGATGAAACAGCAGTCCAATTCCGCCAATTTGGCCCGCCTGAGCACCCCAGAGCTGGCGGCAGTCCTTGGCCAGCTCCGCCTGGTGGATTGCGAACAACATCGGGCGCTGATCGTGGCTCGGCTCACCGACGCCGGCGCGGACGTGGGTCCGAACCCACCCCTGGTGACGCTGCTCCGGCTGCTCGGCGATATCCCGACGGAGAACCACCCTCAT
>CALMLJ010000238.1 GCA_937868025.1 uncultured Acidimicrobiaceae bacterium | reverse complement strand
GCGCTGCAGACGATCCTCAACGGGCTCATGACCCGGATCATCATCGGATGGCGGAACCGACTCGGGAACGTCGGGCTCCCCAGCGTGAGCTCGTCGTACTCGAACACCGGCCTGACAACGGCCACCGGCCTCGACGCCTACGCCACCGCCACGCCGAACGGCGACGGCTGCCTGATCACCATCTACCCGCTGTTGTACGAGCACATCGTCACGCTCACTCCCGCCTACGTGGCGTTCGTGCTCGCCCACGAGTTGTTCCACTGCGTCGAGTTCGAGTGGGCGCCCGGCTTCTGGATGACCGCACCCGACTGGGTCGTCGAGGGTGGTGCCGACTTCGCCGGGTACGACTACTACCGCAAGCAGGTCAAGGTCGACGACCAGTTCATCGAGTGGTTCACGTCCCGCAACACCCCGTTGGCCAGCCGCTCCTACAGCGGAGCGGGCCTGTGGGAGATCGCGGCGGCCGAAGGCATCGATCCCTACTCGTCCATCAAGGTCGCGCTCCGTGCGACGGGCAACACCGAGACCGTGCTGGCCGCGGCCGGATTGAACTCACCGAGTCTGCTGCTCGACTGGCCGAGCCGGACCGTTCGGTCGCAGGCGTACACCCACCCGTCGTGGACGATGCCGTGGACCGGCGCCGGTGACGGTCGCCACGAGAACTTCGAGAAGGGCGCCACCATCGCCCTCGGCGGCACGAACGTGCGAGGCCCCGCCAACTACTCCCACGCCCTGCAAGCGCACGTCTTCGGACCGGGCGTCGACATCGTGACCGTCAGGAACAAGGGCAAGCACCTCGTCAGCCTGGCCAACGACCGCGAGAACCTCGTCCTCGGGAGCAACGAGACCATGCGCCTCTGTGTCGACGAGTCACGGTGTACGTGTCCCGACGGCAACTACGGCAGTCTGCGGTTCTTCAATTCGACCGACGTCGCCGTGGGCTTCTCGGCGTCCCGCGAAGCCGGGCTGGTCACGGTCCTGGCGGAGAAGTTCGACAAGAAGCGTCACTGCGAGAAGCAGCGTCCTCGCGGATCGGGCGACGGCGACCCGCACCTGCTCACGATGGACGGGATCGCGTTCGACGTGATGTCGGTCGGCGAGTTCGTGCTGGCCTCGACCCCCGAGGCCGACGACACCCCGGCGTTCGGCCTGCAGATGCGCACCGCCGCCGCGGCGACAGCCGGCGACCGGTACTCGCTCATCACCGCACTCGCCGTTTCCTACGGCGACGACCGGATCACCCTCACCGCGGCCGACTACCTCTCCAAACCCGACGAGATCGTGGTGCGCCACAACGGCGACAGCGCCGACATCGACGGCGGAACGCTCGGGGCGTTCGTCCTCACTCGCGACGACGAACGCAACTGGACGCTCTCCGCGCCCGACGGCCCCGAGCTCCGGCTGAAGTACCTCAACGGGTTCTTCGTCGATGTCGCACCGCCCGAGACGACCGCCGCCCGGCAGGTCGGCATGTTGGGCTCGGCCAACGACGACCCGCTCGATGACGTGCGCCGAGCCGACGGCACCCCCGTCAACGCCTTCGACCCCGCCGAGGTCCACGGTGCGTTCGCCGATTCGTGGCGGGTCACACCCGAGACGAGCCGCTTCGACTACCTCCCCGGCGAGTCCACCGACACGTTCACGGACCGGTCGTTCCCCGACGCGTTCGCCGAGCTCGAGACCGACGAGTTCATCGAGGCCCGCCGTGAGTGCCACCAGTCGATGGGCCGATCGGCCACGACGCCCGAGCTCGACGCATGCGCGTTCGACGTCGTCGCATCGGGCGAGCCGACCTACGCCGACGCCTACGCCGAGGTCGTCGAGTTCCGCGACGAGCAGCGTTCCGCCGAGGTGGCACCGCTCCCCGACCGACCGACCACCACGAGGTCCGGCGGAGCGACCGCGCCCACCGGGACCGCGGCGCTCACGCTCGAGGGAAAGCTCGCCCCGATCTCCGATCCCGAACCGCCCGCCGACGCCGTGCCACAGCTCGAGGGCGAGGTCGACGTGCCGGACGGCTCGCTCATCCTCGTGTCGTTGGAGTGTCCGGCCGCCACCGACTACGTCGTGACCGTGAGCGGCCCGGCCGGAGCCACCACCACCCTCCCGTTGTGCGGGACCCAGTTGGGTGTGCCCGACGACAACGACGAGCCCCGCTCCGGGGAGGCCTACCAATGGGTGGCCGACGGGGGCACCCACGAGATCACCCTGGAGGACCTGTCCCCCGACGGCACCACGCGCCGGGTCGAGCTGTCGGTGTTCGTCGACAACTCGCCGACTGCCGACGAGTTCTCCGGGGCGAGCTGGAGCGGATCGCTCTCGGGCATCGGCGACGTGGCGACCCTCCGGATCCCTGGTGGCACCACCAACGCGAAGTTCGCGGTGACCGCCGCGCCGGGCCTGTGCATCACGTCGATCCTGCTGTCGTCGGAGGACCTGACCAGCACGGGCGTCCCGATCTGCGACCG
>CALMLJ010000237.1 GCA_937868025.1 uncultured Acidimicrobiaceae bacterium | reverse complement strand
CCGATTTCGTTGGTGGCGGGGGCAGGATTTGAACCTGCGACCTTCGGGTTATGAGATTTCCGATCGGAATCTCATCCCGTACCAATGCGTACCAGATCGTGCCCTTGAGCTGGCGTTTCGCCGCTCACTCTATCCCTGTCGTGCCAACCCGTACACCCCTGTCCCGCGCCGCACAGTAGAAGGAACAGTAGAAGGGCAGGCCCATCGCTCGAGGTCTGCTTGGATGATGAGAATGGGCGCCGCCGCCGGTGAGTGGTCTGTCGTTGGGTCGAGCTGGAGACGCTCCGTGGCGCGTGCAGGTCGATCTTCGGGTTGAGCCCGTCAACCGGGTTTCTGGTTGCGCCACCAACGCCGGTTCGCCTTCCGGCCGCCAGTCGCTCCGGCGGCCGGCTCTCGAGTCGGGCACACGATTGTGCGCCGCGGATCGAAGGTGAACCCGACGGTCCCCCTGCCAGAGTCGATCACCACTCCTGTCGTGCTTCCTCTGCGAAGCCCTGGATGTCGTGGACTTCGATCTCGAGGCCATCGTCGGTGCGCAGGCGGCCCGACCAGGTGCCGAAGACCTGGTGGGTCTCCGATCCCTGGTCGCGTCCGGGGAGCTTGGTGTGCTTGTCGTAGCGGGGCTGGAGCGTCACATCGAGTTGCCCGCCGGGGTCCACGACGCGCCACGGGTTGAGGGGTTCGTCCCAGTCGTAGGTCCAGTCGAGCTCGCGGCCGAGCTTGGTGAGCCGGCCGTCGACGATCAGGCCGTTCTCGGTGTAGCCCGACCCCTCCGTCCACTTCGCGCCGAACTGCAACCCGACGACGTGGTTGCCACACCGGCCGGCGCCACCACCCCAGTTCCACGTGACTTCTGATGGCCAACGGCCGCGCCCGACGTCGAGGACACCCCATGCGTCCGAGCCGTCGCCGCCGATCTCCCAGCGCCGGTCGCCAACCGAGAGCTCGCCTGTAGCGGGTCGGGCCTGGTGCTTGGAGGTGTAGTTGAACCGCTCGTCGTTCCAGGGGATCACGACGTTGAGCGACTCGTGGCCCTCGGGTAGTTCGATCGACACGTCGAGTGTGCCCGGCGTCCCGTCGTGTTCGGTCCACGACCCGCGCAGACGCGTCCATCCGGGTTCGTCGACGATCTCCAATGCGAAGCCGTCCCGCTCGATGCGCAACGGAGCAGTTCCGGGGCGGTCGGGCAGGACGAGCGCACCGCGATCGGTCGTGATGATGCCGTTGCCTCCCGTCTCGTCCGCGGCCAGGTCGGCCCACCAGACGTCGGCCAGGCCGAAGTGGTCGATGTCCGCGTAGACCGACGACACGACAAGGTCACCGGCCAGGATCGCCCAGTAATCCCAGCGCTTGTTGATGCCGAAGCAGCCGTCCAGGTTCCCCCGGTGCAACGGTCGGCGAGACCAACCCAGCGCGGCACGGTTCAGCCGACTGCCGTCGGGCGTGCACAGGTCGATCTCGGTGGTGAGCTCGTTCTCGTGAGTCACGTCACCATTCCTTTGAAGGGTTCAGTGCTGCTCGCCCGTTCGTTTCGGGGGTGTCGGCCGGCCAGCGTGGCGTAGTGCTGCGCCACTCGGCGCGGGTTCCGTTGGGCGTCGAACAGTCCGACCTCGGTCACGGTTCCGATCGGTACGGTCAGCGCGGTGTCCCAGTCGTACTGGTCGCCTCGGCTGTACCAGCAGATCCCCCGCACCGGCAGGCCGCGCGCTGCGAGGGTGTCGAGTGATGCGGTGAGCGCGGCGAGCCACTCGCTGCCCTGGTCGACCGGGAGGCCGAGGTTGGAGGTCTCCGATACCCAGAACGGCACCCGGTAGCGCTCGTACCAAGCGGAGGCCTCGGCGTCGTACGCGCCGACGCGATCGGCGATCGACAGCGGCCGCTCGGCACGTGTTCCGTGCGCGGTGACGCTGACGGGGTAGATGTCGTGGCCGGCGATGATCCGGTCGGGCGGCACGACGCCGACGAGGGCCTCGATGCGCGACTGGACCGAGTCGGCCACGACATCGGTCAGGCGCGCCGCGATGCCGCCGGGTGCGACGCCGAGGTGCAGATCCCAGACGGCCTGCTGCAGGTCACGGGCACGGGTTGCGGCGCGAACGCCGGCCTCGTCGTCGGGGTCGAACAGCTCGCAGCCGAAGCCTTCGGACCCGATCCACCAGCCGTCGCGGTCGGCGCGGATGCGGGCGAGGGCCTCGAGGTTGGCGAGCACGATGTTGCCCAGCGCGACGAAGTAGTCGTCCTCGCTGGCGCGGCGGTCGTTCCACATGCCGAGCAGCGCGGAGAACATGGCGGTGATGCCCGGCTCGTTGACGGGGGTGAACCAGCGCGGCTCGGCATAGCGGGCCAGGAACGTCTCGACGTAGCGAACGAAGCCGTCGACCCACCGGCCGTCGCAGAACCCGCCGTAGTGGTCGGGCAGCCCGAAGTGGCACAGGTCGATCACCGGGTCGAGCCCGTGGCGCCGACACGCCTCGAGCGCACGGTCCCACAGCGTCCAGTCGAAGACCCCAGGCGCGGTCTCCGTCTCGCGCCACGGCATGCCATAGCGCCACACCGCAACCCCGAGTCCTGCGACATCGGCGAGGTCCGAATCCAGGTGCTCGAGATGGCTGCTGGCGCGGTACTGGTCGACGCGGACGACCTGTCCCTCGTGCAGGACGAGCGGGTCGGAGCCTTCCTCGCCGCAGGCGACAGCGAACGCGGGGAAGTCCATGTCCGACATCATCGGTCCAGACGGTTCGTGAGACGGCCGACGAGGCCGGATCGGCCGGGCAGCACCCGGGAGAGTGCGCTCACGACGTGGGCGTCGGGACCGACCACCACACGTGCACGGTCACGTTCGATCGCCGACACGATCCTGCGAGCGACCGCAGACGGCGGCCGCATGACGTAGGGCGCCAGACGGGACTGGCCCATCTCGGCGAGCCGAGCGGCCTGGCCGCCCCGCGCGCCGGCGGTGATGTTGGTGTG
>CALMLJ010000236.1 GCA_937868025.1 uncultured Acidimicrobiaceae bacterium | reverse complement strand
TGAGTTCTGGGCGCGTTCGCGGGTCGTATCCGTACCGCTGGCGCGCCCAGAAGCATCTTGGAAGGTGCGGCGGGGCTACTGCCCGTCGTCGAGCCGCCGGAGGAGGGTCTTCGGGGCGACGCAGCGGTAGGCGTCGACGAGGATCTCCCGCACCTCGTCCCAGTCGGGGTCGACTGCGAGGTCGACGCCGATCCAGCCGCGATGGCCGACGTACGGCGGTCGGAAGAACCGCTCGGGCTCGGTCTCCACGAGCACCTCCTGTACTCCAGGCGGCGCCGCGCACCAGATTCCCAGGTGGCCGTCGCCGTGGTGGTTGTCGACGAACATCGCGATCGTCTTCTTGTCGCGGACGAACCAGGCCGGCGAGCCGTGGCTCGGGCGTTCGCTCACCTCGGGCAGCGACATGCAGGCGTCGCGGACGTGGGCGAGGACGGTCGCGGCGGGCACGGGGTTCGCCGGCTTCGATGCGCTCATGGCACCAGCCTGCCATCGGTGTTTCCCCCTTGCGGAGCCGGGAGGATTCCGTAACGTCCCCACCAAGGGCGGGAGCGGCGATCTCGGGGACGAGGTGATCGGGCGTGGTGCGACTGGACGTGGGACGGCTGTTGCCGAGGGCGGCCACGGGGCTGACGCTGGCCACCGGCATGACGATCACCGCCGAGGTGTTGTGGGCGGCGCACCGGCGGCTCCCCGTCGGAGCCGAGGTGGACGCGTCGGGAGTGCTGGGCGCCGACCGGACCGGTCCGCCCGTTCGGGTCGTGGTGCTCGGTGACAGCACGCTGACCGGTCCGGGACTCACGAGCCCCGACGACCTGTGGGTGCGGCAAGCACTGTCGGCCCTCGATCTGGACCGGCCCGTCGAACTGGTGTCGTTCGCAGTCGGTGGCTCGCGGGTCGGCGACGTCCGGCGTCGCCTCGACGAGGCCCTGGCGGTGGAGGCACACGCCGTGATCCTCTCGGTCGGATCGAACGACGCGATCCACGGCGCCTCGGCCCGCCGGTTCGCCGCCGACTACGACTCGCTGCTCACCGAACTCCTGTCGAGGGTGCAGGTGGTGGCGGTCACCAACGTCGGCGATCTCGGCAACATCGCCCGCTTCCCCCGTCCACTGCGCACGATCGTTCGAGAGCGGGGCCGGACGTTCTGTCGGATCGTCGATCGCGTCGCGGGCGAGCACGCCCAGGCGGTGCTGTTGGACGTGACGCCGTCCAACCACTACTTCCGTGATCGCTCGCTCTTCGGGCCCGACATGTTCCACCCCACGAGCGATGGCCACTCCAAGTGGGCCGAGGTCGCGGCACCGGGCCTCCTTCTCGCCCTCAGTCGCCTCGACGCGATCGATCCGCTGCTCCGCGTCGTGTGATCCGAGGGCTCGGAGCAACGGTCCAGCGACGCCAGTCGCGTCCAGACCATCGAGAGGCGGTTAGGAGGCGTCGCCCTCGGGGCTCGGGGATTCGGCAGGGGGGTTCCGGGCGTCGAGTCCGTCGAGGATGATCTCGAGCTGGCCGGCGTACCAGGGCCAGATCTCACCGGCGAGCACCGTGCCCAGCACCCCGACGATCTCGTCGGGGATGCCCTCGATCTGGGCCATGGCCTCGTCGACCGACATGGCGAGCGTCTGGTCGATGATCGCCTCGCGCTGTGCCGCCCACTTGAAGATGTTGTGGACGAGGCTGGTGGTGAGATCGACGACCATCACCGCGTCGGCGGCGCTGACGCCGAGCTCGTTGAGGTGTTTGGCGACGAGGAACGCCCGGCGGGTCATGGCCGACGGCAGGCCGGGGGTCGAGGCCAGCGCACCGACGAACCCGGGGTACTCGGTGCACAACGCCCACCACGCCTTCGACTCGTTCCACAGCACTTCACGACGGTCGTCGGCCAGTTCGGGCCACGGGTACGACACCACGAGTCGCTGGAGTGCTTCGCGCATCATGCCGTCGCGGTCGCCGATGTAGCGGTACAGGGCGCCGTGGCCGGCGCCGAGGTGCTGGGCGACGTTGGTGAGTGAGGCGTTCTCGAAGCCGAGCTCGATCACTGCTGCGGTGATCAGGTCCATGCTGAGACGTGGGACGGGGCCGCCCCGGCGTCGAGGCGGTGCCGCCGTCGCCGGACTGGCCGACGGAGGGAGGTCGGTCACTCCCGGAACATTACGCGCGTGCGTCAGGCGAGCGGCGCCAGATCGAACGTCTCGTGAAGTCCTGACACCATCCAGGTGTGTTCGGACGCGGCGGGCGGGTCGAGGCGCGACCGGGTGCTGAGCGCCTCGAGCAGGTCGACGGCGTCGCCCGAGAGCCGGAGTACCTCGGTGTCATCGGTGCCAGCCGTGTCGCTCCCCTGCCGCACCACGACCCGATCGCCGATCTCGACGATCGTCGCCGACTCCGGTGACGTGGTGTCGATGACGATCCGGCCCGTTCGGCCGACGCCGCGGCCGATCCCGAAGGCGGGGCCGAGGCCGGCGGCGAAGCGGAGGGCGGCCAGCACCTCGTCGTCCTCGACCGCCGGGTCGAGTCCGAGCGGGAGCGCGATGTCGCGTTCGTGGACCCAGCCGTCCCAGAGCGCGTGATGGACGACGGTGGCGACGGACACGTGGCCCGCGGGCGATTCGGCGGTGGCGGTCCAGTCGGCGGTGTCGAGCTGTTCGACCAGCGCGAGCAACGCGTCGGTGGACGCAGCGAACCGCCCGACGGTCTCGGCGCCGGAGCGCACCTCCGTCGCTGCGACCAGCTCGGCGGGCGACGCCACCGGGTCGAACGTGGTGAGCAACCGTGTCGGTCGCCCGTGGAGGCCTTCGGTGATCGAATGGGCCCAGAACGCGTTGGTGGAGTCGAGGTGCACGACGACGTCGCGGTTCGTCCATCCTTCGCAGCGACTCGGGTGTGACCACGCGGCCTCGTCGAGCGAGGCGAGTAGGGCGACGAGGCGTCGGCGCTGGCGGATCGCCGGCGCGGCGACGGCGTCGAGCGGCCCGTCGAGGGCGATGACGGGATCGGGGCCGTAGCTGGGCGTGAGTCGCATGCATCGAGTGTGCCCAGTGATCGCTGTCGGATCGAGTGGCAGGATCGCCAGTGTTGAGGGGTATTCTCGCCACATGGCGGGACGGGTCCTTCCGGGTGGGCCGTTCCGGGTCGGAATCCTGGCGTTCGACGGGTGCTTCGCGGCGGAGATCTTCGGGCTGTCGGACCTGTTGCTCATGGCCAACCGCGTCGCGCTGGCGTCAACCGCCGCGGTGGGTGACCACTTCGAGGTGTCGGTGCTGTCGGCCGGGGGCGGGCTGGTCAGCGCCGCTGGTGGATGCACACTCGGGGCGACGCAGGCCCACACCGGTCTCGACGCGCTCGTGGTGCCCGGCTTCGAGATGATGCCGGGCGACGATCTCGACGCCACGCTCGGAGCGTGGACGGCGGAGACAGGGTTCATCGCCGCAGCGGCGGCGGCCGGAGTGCCCGTGGCGTCGGTCTGCGTCGGGGCGTTCCTGCTCGGCGAGGCGGGGGTGCTCGACGGCCGTCGGGCCACGACGTCGTGGCTGTTCTCCGCCGCCCTGGCGAGCCGCTTCCCCGACGTGTCGGTGACGCCGGAGGCGATCGTCGTCGCTGACGATGCGGTGACGACGACTGCCGGCTTCAGCGCCGTGCACGACCTGGCGATACAACTCATCCGTCGCCACGCTGGCGAACAAGTGGCCCGCCGGACCGCCCGGATCGCGCTCGTCGCCGACAATCGCACCAACCAGACGCCCTACGTCGACGAGTCGATGCTGCTCGCCCCGTCATCCCGTTTCGCCCACGACGTCCAGCGGCGGCTCCTCCAGCGCCTCGACCAGCCCTACGACCTCGGGGCGCTGTCACGGGAGTTCAACGTGAGCACCCGCACCATGCTGCGGCGGTTCGGGGCCGAGGCCGGTCGGTCGCCGCTCGACTTCCTGCAGTCGGCCCGGGTTCAGGCCGCCAAGCG
>CALMLJ010000235.1 GCA_937868025.1 uncultured Acidimicrobiaceae bacterium | reverse complement strand
TCGTCGTCGAAGGTGACTTCACCCTCGACACCGACCTGGTACGAGCTGGTCGTGCGCTCGAAGAAGTTGGTGAGCTCCTGGACGTCTTGGAGTTCCATGAAGTTGAACGGGTTCTTGGACCCGAACACCTTGGGCAGGTGGAGCGTCGTGAGGCGCTGGTCGGCGACGTACTCGAGGTACTGGCGGGTCTCGGCGACCGACATGCCGGCGACACCCTGGCTGAGCACGTCCTCGGAGAACATCGTCTCGCAGTCGACGGCCTCGCGGATCATGGCGGTGACCCGCTCGGCGAGGTCCTCGTCGAACAGTTCGGGCTGCTCTTCGCGCACCTGCTCGATGACCGCGAAGGCGAAGTTCATGTGGCCGCTCTCGTCGCGGAACACCCAGTTGGTGCCCGACGCCAGGCCGTTGAGCAGGCCCTTGGACCGGAGGAAGTACACGTAGGCGAACGAGCCGAAGAAGAACAGGCCCTCGATGCACGCCGCGAAGCAGATGAGGTTGAGCAGGAACGCCTTGCGGTCCTCGTTGGTGTGCAGCGCGTCGAGCGTGTCGATCGAGCCGATCCACTTCTGGCAGAACTCGGCCTTGGCACGGATCGACGGGATGTTCTCGACGGCGTCGAACGCAGCGGCGCGCTCGGTCTGGTCGGGGATGTAGGTGTCGAGCAGCGTCAGGTAGAACTGGACGTGGAGCGCCTCTTCGTAGAGCTGACGCGACAGGAACATGCGGGCTTCGGGCGAGTTGATGTGCTTGTAGAGGTTGAGCACGAGGTTGTTCGACACGATCGAGTCGCCGGTGGCGAAGAACGCCACGAGGCGGTTGATCAGGTGCCGCTCGGCCGGCATGAGCTTGCGCTGCAGGTCGCTCACGTCGTCGCCGAGGTTGACCTCCTCGACCGTCCACGTGTTGCGGATCGCGTCGCGGTACATGTCGTAGAACTGCGGGTACCGCATGGGGCGCAACGTCAGGTTGAAGCCGGGGTCGAGCAGGTTGGCGGCCTGCGGAACGGCGACGGGGGCCGGGGTCTCGGGGGCGAAGCCGAACTCGGCGTAGTCGTCGAATTCGGGGTTGGTTGAGGCGAGCGCCACGGTGGTTCTCCAGGGAGGGGGGAAGCGGATTCGGGTGAGCGGTACTGACGGTGTTGAAGGGAGGGTGGGCGCGCCGATCGACGGCGTGCGCCGGTGGTGGTGCCGGCGGAGCGGCGCCGGAGCTACTGACAGGCCTCGCAGGACTCGGGGTTCTCGAGCGAACAGGCGAGCGCCTCGTCCTCGGTGAAGGTCTTCTTCGGTGCGGTGGCCGGAGCGGCGGCCGCATCGGTGGACGACCCGGCGGGGACGCCACCGCCGGTGGGTGCCGGCGACGTCGTCGACACCGTGGCGGCCGTCGTGGTCTTGTTGATGCGCGTCGCGGGGCGGGACCGCATGTAGTACGTGGTCTTGAGCCCCGACTTCCAGGCGTGGGCGTACATCGAGCTGAGCTTGCCGATCGTGGGCGACTCGACGAACAGGTTCAGCGACTGGCTCTGGTCGATGTAGGGGCCACGCTCGGCCGCCATGTCGATGAGCGACCGCATCGGCAACTCCCAGGCGGTGCGGTAGATCGCCCGCAGCTCGGCAGGAATCTCCTCGATGTCCTGGATCGAGCCTTCGGCCTTCTTCACGGCGGAGATGACCCGGTCGTTCCACAGGCCCAGCGACTGCAGGTCACGGACGAGGTAGGCGTTGATCTGCAGGAACTCGCCCGAGAGCGTTTCCCGCTTGAACAGGTTGGACACCTGCGGCTCGATGCACTCGTAGCAGCCGGCGATCGAGGCGATCGTGGCGGTCGGTGCGATGGCGATGAGCAACGAGTTGCGCAGGCCGTGGGCGGCGACGCGATCGCGGAGACCCTGCCAACGCTCAGGGTCGCTCGGGGTCACACCCCAGAGGTCCATCTGCAGCTCGCCGTTGGCGGCGCGGGTTTCGGCGAAGTTCTCGTGCGGACCCGATGCTTCGGCCAGCTCGGTCGAGGCCCACAGCGCGTTGTAGTAGATCTCCTCGGAGATGCGGGCCGAGATGGCACGGGCCTCGGGCGAGTCGAACGGCAGCTTCAGCTTGAAGAAGACGTCCTGCAGGCCCATGAGGCCGAGGCCGACGGGGCGCCACTTGGAGTTGGACGCCCCCGACTCCTCGGTCGGGTAGAAGTTGATGTCGACGACCCGGTCGAGGTAGCGGACCGCGAGACGCACGACGTCGGCGATGTGGTCGTAGTCGACGCCGGTGGTGCCGTCGGCGAGTTCACGCACGAACAGGCCGAGGTTGAGCGAACCGAGGTTACACACGGCGGTCTCGGCCTGGTTCGTGACCTCGAGGATCTCGGTGCACAGGTTCGAGAGGTGGATGACGTTCTCGGGACGGCCGGTCTGGTTCGACTTGGTGTTGGAGGCGTCCTTGAACGTCATCCAACCGTTGCCGGTCTCGGCGAGGGTGCGCATCATGCGCTGGTAGATGTCGCGGGCCTTGACCTGGCGCACGTACTTGCCGGCCGATTCGGCGGCGAGGTAGGCGTCCTCGAACTCCTTGCCGTACAGGTCGACGAGCTCGGGCACCTCCTTCGGGTCGAAGAGCGACCACTGCCAGTCCTTCTCGACGCGCTCCATGAAGAGGTCGGGGACCCAGTTGGCGAGGTTGAGGTTGTGGGTGCGGCGGCTGAGGTCGCCGGTGTTGTCACGCAGCTCGAGGAACTCCTCGATGTCGGCGTGCCACGACTCGATGTACACACACGCGGCGCCCTTGCGACGCCCACCCTGGTTGACCGCGGCGACCGACGCGTCGAGCGTCTTGAGCCACGGGACGATGCCGTTGGAGAGACCGTTGGTGCCACGGATGAGCGAACCACGACTGCGGATGCGGCTGTAGCTCAGGCCGATGCCACCGGCGTGCTTCGAGAGGCGGGCCACGTCGTGGTAGCGCTTGTAGATGCCGTCGAGGCTGTCGGTCGGCGAGTCGAGCAGGTAGCAGCTCGACATCTGCGGGTGCGTGGTGCCCGAGTTGAACAGCGTGGGCGACGACGGCAGGTACTCGAGGCTCGAGATGAGCCGGTAGAACTCGATGGCGTCCTCGGGGTTGGTCGAGAGGCCGCAGGCCACCCGCATGAGGAAGTACTGCGGCGTCTCGATGACCTTGCGGGTCTCGGGGTGACGCAGGAGGTACCGGTCGTAGACGGTGCGGAGACCGAAGAACTCGTAGAGCCAGTTGCGCTCGGCGATGATCGCGTCGTTGAGCTTGCGGCTGTGGGTGGCGACCATCTTGGCCGTCTCCTCGCCGATGATTCCCTGGGAGAGACCGAGGGCGACCGACTGGCTGAACGAGTGGACGTCGCCGTTGCGCACCTCCTTGTCGATCACCGTGTCGAGCAGGCGGGCGGCCAGCTTCGAGTAGTTGGGCTCCTCGGAGATGAGCGCGGCGGCGGTGCGGATCGACAGTTCGTCGAGCTCCTGGGTGCTGGCACCGTCGTGGAGGCCCGAGATCGTGCGGGTGGCGACACGCATCACGTCGACGCCGTCGAGCTGGGTGCCGTCGAGGTTGGTGGCGCAGCGGCCGATGGCCCGGACGATCTTGTTGAGGTCGACCGCCTCGAGGCTGCCGTCGCGCTTGCGCACCTGCATCTGCGTCGACGGGACGGCGCTCTCGGTCAGGTCGATGGTGTTGCCCACCAGAACCGGTCGGGTGTCTTCCTGAAGTGCCACGATTGCCGCCTCTTTGCTTGCTGATTGCCGGGGTACTGCTGGTGTCCAGTGCTTCGCTTCCGGGGTCGACGAAGCAGGCCGCGTTGGCCTCCCCCACCTGTCCGACGGACTGCCGTTGTCCGTGACCCGCCGTAACGGGTTCGTAATTACAGCCTTGAAAGTACAACCGCGTCAAGAGCCGCGCGCGGATCCCTCGGCCTCACCGCCGTCCTCCCTGCGGGGCGGGCAGACTGGGGCCCATGGGTGAGCGCGAAGCACTGCAGAAGATGGGCCGATCGACCGAGCTGGGCCCCGACGCCGTCGCCGCGGCGACCGTGATCCTGGTCCGCGAGGCACCTTCGGACGGGTCCGAAGCCGAGATCCTCATGCTGAAACGCGATTCCCGGTTGAGCTTCGCCGGTGGCCTGTGGGTGTTCCCGGGCGGGCGGGTCGACCCCGGCGACCACGACCCTGCGGCCCCCGACGACCTCGATCTCGCCGAACGCAATGCCGCGGCCCGAGAGGCACAGGAGGAAGCCGGACTGGTCATCGACCCGGCCGACCTCGTGCGCTTCAGCCACTGGACCCCGCCACCGCAGGCCAACAAGCGCTTCTCGACGGCCTTCTTCCTCGCCGCGGCGCCGAGCGGGGCCGCGGGCACGGTGGTGATCGACGACGGCGAGATCCGCGCCCACCAGTGGGTCACCGCACGGGGGGCGCTCGCCGCTCACGACCGCGGCGAGATCGAGCTCGCCCCACCGACGTTCATCACCCTCAGCTACCTGGCGGCGCACGAGACCGCCGAGGACCTCCTCGCGTCGATGCACCACCACGTGCCCGAGGCGTTCGCCACCCAGATCGCCGAGGTCGACGGCCACGTCGTGGCGCTGTACCACGGCGACGTCGGGTACGGCGACGGAGATCCCGCCCACGACGGTCCCCGCCACCGCCTCTGGCTCGACCCCGCCGGCTGGCGCTACGAACGAAGCAAGTAGCCGCCGAGCACCGGCTGATCACCCAAGCCCGCCCCGTCTGGAGCGCTCAGGTGCCCTCGCGCCCTTCTGGAGCGCTGAGGTGCCAGTTTCTGGCACCTCAGCGCTCCAGAGGCGCCGCCGGTACCGGGATATGGCTTCGAGGGGCGCGCGACCCGGCCGGTAGTCTCTCCGCCGTGACTGAGCAGGCCCCCGCCGTTGAATCGAACAGCAACGAACGCCCCTACCCCGATGTCGACCCGAAGCCGGACTTCGCGGCCATCGAGCGCGACATCCTGGCGACCTGGGAGGCCGAGGACACGTT
>CALMLJ010000234.1 GCA_937868025.1 uncultured Acidimicrobiaceae bacterium | reverse complement strand
CTAGTGGCACGGGCGGTACGCCCTCATCGGCACGGGCGGTACGCCCTCATCGGCACGGGCGGTACGCCCTCATCGGCACGCGATGACGACCTCGTCGGTGTTCCAGGAGAAGGCCGGGGCCGTGATCTCGCTGCCGAGGCCGCGCAGAATCGTGAGCACGCCGATTCTCGGGTCGGGCCGACCGCGAACCGACGGTGGTTCGCCCCAGGATTCGGGGCCGCCGTCGTCGCTGCCGAGGTCCGGCCACGGCATGCCGACGTTGGCGTCGACCAGTCCGGCGGCGACGTACGGCGAGCGCATGGGGTGGAGCTGGTCGGCCCGGCAGTACCGGCCGCCGCGGTTGTAGGCCGCCGCCGTGTAGGCGAGCTCGATGCTGGTCATGTGGCGGTCGACGGTCACGCCGTAGATCTGGGCCGCTCCCGACGTGAGGTGGTCGGCGGCGCTGAGCGCGTTGTCGAGGAGGGTGGTGCCCTCGACGACGTGGGTATCGGGGTTGACCGCGCCCAGCGGTTCCCCCGACATGATCGAGCGGGTGGGATCGTTGTTGGCCTCGCGGTAGTGGATGGCGGCGAGGACGAGAGCGGGGACTCCCGTGAGCTGCTCGGCGGTGCAGTAGACGTCGAGGTTGTCTTCGATGCGGGGCAGCTGTGCGAGCACCTGTTGGCGGGAGGTGTCGGGAAGGCCGCTGCCGCCGATGTTCCGCACGAACACGGCGTGGCGGCGCGTGGCACCGTCGGGTCCCGGATCGGTGCGGCAGACCCAGCTGAGCCGGGACTGCGGCACCCGCGCCGCGGCGAGCAGACGCTGGTCGGGCGCCGGGGCCGTGGTCGGCGGGGGAGCGGTCGTCGAAGGGGCGGTCGCGATGACCGCGGCCGGGACGGTGGAGGTCGACGCCGTCGTGGTCGTCGTCGTTGTCGCCCAGTCCAGCCGCACGACGTCGGCGTGCGGTGACGCGGTGCACCCGGCCGTTGCGAGCATCACAGCGGCGAGTGCGGCACCGGCGAGGAGTTGACGGCGGGCGGGGCTCATGTTCATGCGTAAACCTGCATGATCATGCAATCGGTCGACTACGCTGCACACATGGTCGACGTCGCCCCAACCAGCACCCCATTGATGACAACGTACGCGCCGCCGGCGGTCCGATTCGTCCGTGGCGAGGGTTCGTGGCTGTTCGACGACGTAGGTGAACGGTACCTGGACCTCCTGAGTGGGCTGGCGGTGACATCGCTCGGCCACGCCCATCCAGAGGTCGCTGAGGCCATCTGTGCCCAGGCTTCGCGGTTGTTGCACGTGTCGAACCTGTTCGGAAACGAACACAACGAGGCGCTCGCCCGCCAGATCGACGCACTCATGGGCGGTACGCCCGACGAGCCGGTTGGCCAACTGTTCTTCGCGAATTCAGGCGCCGAGGCCAACGAGTGTGCCCTGAAACTGGCCCGGAAGTTCGGGGGGCGCGGTCGACACGTGGTGGTCAGCGCCTACGGCTCGTTCCACGGTCGCACGCTGGCCACGCTGCACGCGACCGGTCAGCCGCAGAAGCACGAGGCGTTCCAGCCGTTGCCCGAGGGGTTCCGCCACGTGGCGTTCAACGACCTCGATGCGATGTCGGAGGCCATCGACAGCAGTGTGGCGGCCGTCCTGCTCGAGGTGGTGCAGGGGGAGGGCGGGGTCAACCCGGTCGACGTCGCGTACCTCCAGGGCGTCGCCGAGCGGTGCCGGGAGCGGGGGGTGCTGCTGATGATCGACGAGGTGCAGACGGGCCTCGGGCGGTGTGGATCGTGGTTCGCTCATCAGCCGTACGGCATCGAGCCGGACGTGGTGACGATGGCGAAAGCGCTGGGCAACGGGATGCCGATCGGCGCGTGCTGGGCGCGGGCCGAGGTGGCCCGGGCGTTCGAGCCGGGCGATCACGCCACGACCTACGGGGGTCAGCCGCTCGCTGCGGCGACCGCTCGAAAGGTGCTCGAGATCATGGTGCGCGAGGACGTCCCCGCTCGCTCGGCCGCTGCCGGCGCCGCGATCGCCGAGGGTCTCGTCGGCCGTCCCGGCATCGCCGGGGTCCGGGGCAAGGGTCTGCTGTTGGCGGTCGAGCTCGACGGTGTTGCCGCCGGCGAGGCGGCGGCGTTCCTGTTGTCGCGCGGGGTGGTGGTGAACGCGGTGAGTCCGACGGCGCTGCGGCTCGCTCCGAGTCTGTTGATCACCGACGACGAGGTGAAGCTGGCCGTCGCCGCGATCATCGGGGCGGTTGGCGAGCTCGCCGGTGTGTGACCCCCGGGGTTCTGTCGTGCGAGGAGCGACGCTGACGTCGCTCCTCGCAGCACAGAACCCCCAGGAGCTACATGTTCATGCAAGTATGTGCATGAACATGCGCCCTCGCTGCTAGGGTGCGGAGATGCCACGGCACTTCCTCGAGATCGACGATCTCACTCCCGCTGAGCTGGTCGACGTGCTCGACCTCGCCGAATCCACCGACCTCCCCCTGGCGTTGCACCGGCGCGGGGTGGCCCTGCTCTTCGAGAAGCCGTCGGCCCGTACCCGCCACTCGATGGAGATCGCCACGATCGAACTCGGGGGCCATCCGGTCTACGTCCGACCCCAGGAGGTCGGCCTCGACGTGCGTGAGTCGACCGAGGACGTCACCCGCACCCTCATGGGGTACCACGCGGCGATCGCGGCCCGGGTGTTCGAGCATTCGAAGCTCGAGCGCATGGCTGCGGTGTCGTCGGTCCCGATCATCAACCTCCTGAGCGATGACGCCCACCCGATCCAGGTGCTCGCCGATCTCCTGACGATTCGCCAGGAGCTGGGCCGGCTCGACGGTGTCACCGTCGCGTACGTCGGCGACGCCAACAACATGGCGCGCTCGCTGGCCCTCGGTCTCGCCATGTGCGGCGCCACCCTGCGCATCGCACACCCGACGGGCTACGCGTTCAACGACGCTGCTGTCGCCCGCCTCGCTGCCGCCGGGGTCTCGGTCGACACCACCGGTGACCCCCACGAGGCCGCGAAGGACGCCGACGTCGTCTACACCGACGCCTGGTACTCGATGGGGCAGGAGGCCGAGATGGTGCAGCGCCGCCGTGACTTCGCCGGGTTCCAGGTCGATGCCGACGTCATGGGCGTGGCGTCCCCCGACGCGGTCTTCCTCCACTGCCTTCCCGCCCACCGGGGCGACGAGGCATCCGACGACGTGCTCGACGGCCCCCAGGCGCGGATCTGGCCCCAGGCCCACAACCGGCTCCACTCGGCGCGAGGGCTGTTGGCGTGGCTGTTCCGGGCGACCGACGACGCCGGGGCAACGGCCGTTGTGGAGGAATCGTGAGCTCGCGCATCTCCAAGACGGCCCGCCAGCACCGGATCACCAAACTCCTCGAGGAGAACCAGGTCACCAACCAGACCCAGCTCGTCGAGCTGCTGGCGGAGGCCGGTGTCGAGGTGAACCAGGCGACGGTCAGCCGCGACCTCGAGGAACTGTCGGCAGTCAAGGTCCGGGTGCCCGGCGGGGAGACCGCGTACGCCATCCCCGAGCTGCCGTTCGATCAGGTGTCGACCGACGACCATCTCCGGCGGGTGCTCGGCGACTGGGTTGCCGGTCTCGACCGATCCGGCGATCTCGTGGTGCTGCGCACCCCGCCAGGATGCGCCCACGTCGTGGCGTCGGCCATCGACCGTTCGGGCACCCCCGACATCATCGGTACCGTCGCCGGCGACGACACTCTCCTCGTGATCGCGTCGCAGGGCTCCGGCGCCGCGGTCGAGGCCGCGATCTCCGACCTCGCCAACCTCTGACCCCCCCCCACCATCAAGAAGGATTCCAGCCACATGGCAAAGAAAGTCGTACTCGCGTACTCCGGCGGCCTCGATACGTCCGTCGCGGTTCGGTGGATGATCGAGAACCTCGGTTGCGAGGTGATCTGCGTCTCCGCCAACGTCGGCCAGGAGGGCACCCTCGACGGCAACCGTGAGAAGGCGCTCGGCGCCGGCGCGAGCGAGTACATCGAACTCGACCTGCGTGAGGAGTTCGCTCGCGACTACCTCGCTCCCGTCATCAAGGCGAACGCCCTCTACGAGGGCAAGTACCCGTTGGTGTCGGCGCTGTCGCGCCCGCTGATCGTCAAACACCAGGTCGAGGTCGCCCGCCGGTTCGGCGCCGACGGCATCGCCCACGGGTGCACGGGCAAGGGCAACGACCAGGTCCGCTTCGAGGTGTCGACCATGGCCCTCGCCCCCGACCTCGAGTTGGTGGCCCCGGTGCGCAACTGGGGGTTCACCCGTGAGGACTCGATCGCCTACGCCGCCCAGCACAACATCCCGATCCGGGCGACCAAGGAGAAGATGTACTC
>CALMLJ010000233.1 GCA_937868025.1 uncultured Acidimicrobiaceae bacterium | reverse complement strand
CGAGATCAAACGGATCAACCGGGCGTACGGTGAGCTGCAGCAGCTGCGCACGAGCGCTGATCGCCGCACCGGTGGAGACCGGCGCCAGAGCCCGCGCTGACCCTGGTCAGAAGAGCTGGGACTGCACGGCCGCCGGCGCGACCGGCGCAGGGCGCGCCGGCGCCACTGGGAACTCGAAGTCGCCGCCAGTGCGACCCTCCCCCACCCGCGACGCCTCGACCGCGAGCCGGTCGACCAACTGGTTCATCGTGTCGGTGCTGTGGCCTTTGACCCACGTGAAGCGGACGTCGCCGCGCCCGAGGACGAGGTCGATGAACGGCTCCCACAGGTCACGGTTCGCAACCGGTTGCTTCTGGGAGTTGAGCCACCCCCGCGAGTGCCACCCGCGGTGCCACTGCTTCACGAAGCAGTTCACGACGTAGGTCGAATCACTCCGGACCTCGAGCAGGCCGTCGAGCGACCGCACTGCCTGGTACGCGGCGAGGATCTCCATCCGCTGGTTCGTCGTGTCCACGTCGAACCCGGACGCGAAGCGGTCCTCGTCGAGCGCCCACGCCCACCCGCCGGGGCCGGGATTCCCGCGGCACGCGCCATCGGTGTAGACGACCCGCATGGGCCCTGGCTGCGTGGTGAGGCTCACCCGGGGGACCGTAGTCGTAAGGTGAGCCACAACTGAACGATCGCGGAGGTTCCCCCCGACCATGAGCTCCGACGGCTTCCTGCAACAGCTGCCCGACGTCGATCCCATCGAGACTGCCGAATGGGTCGACTCGCTCGAAGCCGTCGCCACCAAGCTCGGCGCCCCCCGCGCCAGCTTCCTCCTGGCACGGATCGAAGCGCGCGCCGAGGCATTGGGCATCCCCAACTCCGGCCTCCTGACCACCCCGTACCTCAACACCATCCCGCCGGCCGACCAGCCGTGGTTCCCCGGCGACGAGGACATCGAGCGACGTATCCGAGCCTTCATCCGCTGGAACGCGGTGGCCATGGTGGTTCGGGCGAACCACGCCGCCGACGGCATCGGCGGCCACCTCTCGACGTTCGCCAGCTCCGCGGCGCTGTACGACGTCGGGTTCAACCACTTCTTCCGCGGCAAGGACGACGGCAACGCCGGCGACCACATCTACATCCAGGGCCACGCGGCGCCCGGCATCTATGCCCGCGCGTTCCTCGAGGGTCGCCTGAGCGAATCCCAGCTCGACCGCTTCCGCCGTGAGATCGGCGGCGGCGGCCTCTCGAGCTATCCCCACCCCCGCCTGATGCCCGACTTCTGGGAGTTCCCGACAGTGTCGATGGGGTTGGGCCCGATCAACTCGATCTACCAGGCCCGTTTCAACCGCTACCTGCACAATCGCCGCATCGACGCGACCGATTCGTCGCGAGTGTGGTGCTTCGTCGGCGACGGCGAGTGCGACGAACCCGAGACGCTCGGCTCGATCGCGCTGGCAGGCCGCGAGGGCCTCGACAACCTCACCTGGGTCGTCAACTGCAACCTGCAACGCCTCGACGGGCCGGTGCGCGGCAACGCCAAGATCATCCAGGAGCTCGAAGGGGTGTTCCGCGGCGCCGGGTGGAACGTCGTCAAGGTCGTGTGGGGCACGCCGTGGGACGAACTGATCGCCCAGGACTTCGACGGCGCGCTGGTGCACAAGATGAACACCACCGTCGACGGCGAGTTCCAGCGGTACGCGGTCGAGGACGGCAGCTACGCCCGCGAGCACTTCTTCGGACCCGACACCCGCCTGCGCCAGCTCGTCGAGCACATGAGCGACGAGGAGATCGCAGCGCTCCCCCGCGGCGGCCATGACTACCGCAAGCTCTACGCCGCCTACCACTGGGCCACCCACAACTCGACGGGCAAGCCGACCGTCATCCTCGCCAAGACCATCAAGGGGTGGACGCTCGGCAGCGAGGTGATGGGCCGCAACGCCACCCATCAGATCAAGAAGATGTCGGCGGTTCAGTTGCGAACGCTGCGCGACCGCCTCCAGCTCGGGGACCACATCAGCGACGAGGACCTCGCGGACGGTGAGCCGCCGTTCGCCCGACCCGCCGAGGGCTCCCCCGAGCACGACTACCTGATGGCGCGGCGCAAGGCCCTCGGTGGCCACATCCCGTCGCGGCGCACCACGCCCCGGCGCCCCCTCGCCCAACCGGACCCGTCGACGTTCGCCGAGCTGCTCGCCGGTTCCGGCGGCCAGGCGGCGAGCACGACCACTGCGTTCACCCGCCTCCTCCGCAACTTGTCACGTGATCCCAACGTCGGCGACCGAATCGTCCCGATCGTGCCCGACGAGGCACGCACATTCGGCATGGACTCGTTGTTCCGCGACCTCAAGATCTACGCCGCTCAGGGCCAGAAGTACGAGCCGGTCGACTACCACCTCCTCCTGACCTACGCCGAGTCGTCCGACGGCCAGATCCTGGAGGAGGGCATCACCGAGGCGGGGTCCATGGCGTCGTGGACCGCCGCGGCGACGAGCTACGCGACCCGCGGCGTCCCGATGATCCCGTTCTTCATCTTCTATTCGATGTTCGGGTTCCAACGGGTGGGCGATCTCATCTGGGCGGCGGCGGACGCCCGGGCCCGCGGCTTCCTCCTGGGCGCCACGGCCGGGCGCACGACCCTCCTCGGCGAGGGCCTCCAGCACCAGGACGGCCACAGTCTGGTGCTCGCTTCGACGGTTCCGTCCTGTCGGGCGTACGACCCCGCGTTCGCCTACGAGATGGCGATCCTCGTGCACGACGGCATCCAGCGCATGTACCGCGACGGCGAGGACGTCTTCTACTACCTCACGCTCTACAACGAGAACTACCCCATGCCGGCCATGCCCGAGGGTGTCGAACCCGAGGTCGTGGCCCAAGGCGTCGTCGACGGCCTGTACCGCTGGAAAGCTGCCCCGGAGGGTCTCGCACACCCGGCCACGATCCTGTTCTCGGGCACCGGCTGGACCGCCGCGGACGAGGCGCGCACCGTGCTCGCCGACGACTACGGCGTCGGCGCCGAGCTGTGGAGCGCGACGAGCTACAAGGCGCTGCGGGAGCAGGCGCTCGAGGTCGAACGGTGGAACCGGCTGCACCCGACCGAACCCGATCGGGTGCCACAGGTGGTGGAGTTGCTCGGGCAGTCGGCCGGTCCGATCGTCGCGGTGTCCGACTTCGTCCGTGCCGTTCCCGACCAGATCGCTCGGTGGGCGCCGCGCCCGTGGCTGGCCCTCGGCACCGACGGGTTCGGCCGATCCGACGACCGCGCCGCGCTTCGTCGGTTCTTCGAGACCGACACCGGCCACGTCGTCGTCGCCGTGCTCAGCAAGCTCGCCGACGCCGGCGAGATCGAGCCGAAGGTCGTGCAGTCGGCGATCGAGCGCTTCGAGATCGACAGCGAGAGCAGAGCGCCGTGGGTTGACTAACCGAGGGGTTCTGTACTGCGAAACGCGCCAACCGTGACGCGTTTCGCAGTACAAAACCCCGAAGTTGGGATCGTTCTAGGCTGCCGGGCCATGGCGACGAAGAAGGCGACGATCCCGATCACCAACACCCCCGAGGCCAACCAACTCCTGGTCGAGGATCCGTTGGCGCTGCTTCTCGGCATGCTGCTCGACCAGCAGGTCCCGATGGAATGGGCGTTCCTCGGTCCGTACACCCTGAAGGAGCGTCTCGGCGGCAAGCTCGACGCCCACACGATCGCGGCGATGGACCGCGACGAGTTCGTCACCATTTGTTGCGACAAGCCAGCCATCCACCGCTTCCCCGGCTCGATGGGCAAGCGCATCTGGGACGTGTGCGCCTTCCTCGTCGAGCACTACGACGGCAACGCGGCGAAGATCTGGAACCGGGTTCCTTCCGGCGACGAGCTCTACCGTCGCCTGCGCGAGGTACCGGGCTACGGCGACGAGAAGGCCAAGATCTTCATGGCGATCCTCGCGAAGCGGTTCGGCAAGCAGCCGGCCGGTTGGGAGGAAGCGGCCGCACCGTTCAGCGACTCGCAGCCGCGCTCGGTGGCCGACGTCGCCGACGCCGCCACCCTCGCCCAGGTGCGGGAGTGGAAGAAGGCCAAGAAGGCCGCCGCCAAGACCAAACAGGACTGAGCGCCGGAAGATCAGCCCGAGCAGATCGGGAACGGCACCCGGCCGGCGATCCCGAGGAAGATGCCCGCGAGACCCCGACGGTCGTCCCGCAGGAACGACCTTGGTGACAGAGTGTCACCAACGTCGAGATGGCGTGACCCGGAGAACCGATGGTGTAGGAAGGCACGCGTGCTCCCCGACCGCGGACCCGCCCGCCTCGCCGCCTGGGGCGCCGTCGCCGTGGCGGTCGCGCTCCTGCACAATCGCCTGTGGGCGACGTTCAACCTGGCGTTCTTCACGGCGATCTCGAAGAACCTGGGCCGCAACCCCTTCGGCAACGGCTTCGACGGCGACTACCTGCTGACCAACCTCACCGGTCCGACACTCGCCCGCCTCCTGCACCAGACCGAGCCCCACGAGTACGCGCGGCTCCACCTCGTGGTGCTCCTCCTCGGCCTCGCCGCTGTGATCGTCGTCGCCCACCGCCGGTTCGGTTACGAGGTGGCCCGCCTCCTGTGCATCCTCGTGGCCGCATCTCCGGCGCTGACGGTGTGCATGGAGTGGCTCGGGCAGCCCGACGCTTTCACGTTCCCGCTCGCGCTCGGCATCGTGGTTGCCCGTCGTCGCCCCGCGGCGTTCACGCTCGCCGTGCTGCTCGGCCTCACCCACGCCGAGCAGGGCGCGATTGCGGCCCTCGTCGGTACGGTCGTCCGGCTCGTGATCGTCGAGGCCGGTGCCGACGACCCGATACGACGACGGGTCTCGATCGAGCTGGTGACCCTCGTCGGAGGCGTCGCCGCCGGACGGGCGGTGACCGAGGTGTACCTGCGCGTCAACGACATCGTGATCACGACCCCTCGCACGTCGTTCCTGGACCTCGGTGTGTCGGGATTCGTCGAGCACCACCTCCAGTCGAACGGCGTCATCCTGTACGCCCTGTGGGGACCGCTCTGGATCGGCACCGCCGTCACCGCGATCCGGTTCGCGAAGTCGGGTGCATCGTGGCCCGACGAATTGCGCCGCCACTGGTTGCTGCTCGGCGGTGCAGCACTCCTCGCCGTCGCTCCGATGCTCGCGACGCTCGACGAGACCCGCGTGTACTCCCTCACGACCGCTCCCCTGCTCGTGGGCGCGGCCGTGCTCAGCCGCCGCACACTGGCGCAGGTCGACGGCGCACGACTCACCGGCCTCGCCGGCTCCAGGGCGACGACGGCGGTTGCGACGACCGCCGTGCTGCTCGCCGCATCGCCGGGTGTGTTCACCGCCGGGAAGGCATCGCTGTCCTACGACCTTCCCGGTGTCGAGTTCGCCCGGTTCCTCGTCGACGGCGATCACCCCGGCGACCTCACCCGCTGGCTCATGAGTCCGTTCGACTTCGAGATCCCGACGGCGAACTGACCCGGACGGTCAGCCGGGTGGAGGCTCGATCACGTCGGCAATGTCGTCGGACGGTGCCGCGGCGAGGTGCACCTGGTCGGGCGTGCCGCGGGGACCGCTGCGGAATTGCAGGTGGTACCAGCGACCGTCGGGCCCGACCACGATCTTGACCCCCTTCGGCATGCCGAGGCTGTCGTAGTTGAGTGCGACCGATCGTTTGGGGAACCCCATCTCGACGAGCTGGTCGCGACCGGCCGCCAAGCGGGACTGGTCGATCGACCAGGAGTCCTCGTCGGCCACGACCTGGACACCGAGATCGCCGCCTCGTTCCCACGCAGCAGCCCACGCGTTAAGGGTGGACGTGGCGAGACGGGTTCTGGCGGCCAGCGTCGCGAGTTCGCGGGGATGGGCGGCGCCGGCGCGACGGGCCAGATCTCCCCACACACTCGCGGCGAGCCCCGACGGAGCCGCATCGGCCAACATCAGCCACGCCCGGTCGGTCGCGTCCTCGGCCAGCTCGTCGACGCGTCGAGGATCGACGGGATCACCCGGCGCGATCCGCGCCTCCCACGGCGCCGGACGCCCCGGGTGCGCCGGCGTCGCGATGTGCCGAGCCAGCGCGCGGGGCAGGGCCGCATCGGCGTCCCCCTCCGCCGCGTCCTCGCGGCCGTCGAGGGTCCACCCCGCCCAGGCCGTCGCCGCGACGACCCCGCGCACCGCGTCCCCCGCCCCGCCGGCGCCGCCGCGGCGCCGCTCCGCCATCATCGCCACCAGCGCCTCACGCGGCAGCCCACGCAGGAGGAACAGCAGGAACGGGTCGCGGTCGAGCTCGGCGGCGACGAGGTAACAGACCGCGGCCGCGTGCTTGCAGGGCTCCGCCCAGTCCGGGCAGGTGCAATGGGGCCGGAGATCGCCGGGACCCGGCAGCAGCTCGATACCGGCCGCCCGCACGTCGGCAACGATGGCGGGGTCGAGCTCGCCGTCGGCGAGCGCTGCGGCGTGGGCAGACTTCGACGCCAACGCGTCGACCACCGGATCCCACGCCGCATCGGGGATCCGGCGCACCTCGACCTCGGTCACGTAGTGCCGACCGTGGGATCCCGATACCCGCGAGCGGACTCGGCCCGGGTCGATCATGAGGGCACCCACGGCACCCTGTCGGGCGTAGGAGCGACCCCGACCCAGGCGGCTGGGGTCGAGGCGCGCCGAGCTCTCGAGCGCGTCCACCCAGGCCTGCCCCCACCACGACGTCGAGAACTCGAACCGCGGCGGCATCAGGCGTCACCCGTCCCGGCCTGGCCCAGTTCGACGAGGGCCGCCAGCTCGTCGTTGCCGAGCTCGGTGAGCCACGCTTCGCCCGAGCCGACCACCGCGTCCGCGAGCGCCTGCTTGGCGTCGAGAACGGTGGCGATGCGTTCCTCCAACGTGCCCTCGGAGATGAGTTGGTGCACCTGCACCGGACGGTCCTGCCCGATGCGCCAGGCACGGTCCGACGCCTGGTTCTCCACGGCGGGGTTCCACCACCGGTCGTAGTGCACCACGTGCGTCGCCCGGGTGAGGTTGAGGCCCGTTCCGCCGGCCTTCAAGGAGATGACGAACACCGGGAAGCGACCCGCCTGGAAGTC
Organism: uncultured Acidimicrobiaceae bacterium; assembly: GCA_937868025.1. The sequence goes on along the minus strand of CALMLJ010000233.1, from coordinate 575 downwards.
GTCGACCATGACCGACCGCTTCGAGAGCGGGACCGAGCCGTTGAGGAACCGCGCTTCGATACCGAGTTCGGTGAGGCGATCGACGAGCAGGTCTCCCATCACCACGTACTGGGTGAACACCAGCGTGGAGTCGCCCGCCTCGGTGATGGCTCCCACCAGCTCGTCGAAGGCCTCGAGCTTGCCCGATCGAGCGGCCAGCGGACCGGCCTGCGCCAGGTAGTGCGCGGGATGGTTGCAGATCTGCTTCAGGGCGGTGAGCAGCTTGAGTACCAACCCTCGGCGGGCCATGCCGGCGGAGGTCGAGATCTGCTCGAGGATGGCGTCGGCCGTCGCCTTGTAGAGGCCCGCCTGCTCGGGTGTGAGCAACACGGTGTGCACGGTCTCGGTCTTCGGCGGCAACTCGGGCGCGATCGCCGGATCGTCCTTGCGGCGACGCAGCAGGAACGGAGCGATCATCCGACCGAAGCGCGCGGTGACGTCCTCGTCCCGGTCGCGTTCGATCGGGATCGAGATGCGCCGCCGGAACGTCTCGACGCTGCCGAGCAGCCCCGGGGTCGTCCAGTCGAGGAGCGCCC
>CALMLJ010000232.1 GCA_937868025.1 uncultured Acidimicrobiaceae bacterium | reverse complement strand
CGTCGAGCGGGTAGATGTCCGAACCGCCGAAACGGTTGCAGAGGCCCCAGCCCTCGCACACGCCGGGGTGCACCCGCACCCGGACGCCCACTTCCGTCGGCTGGTCAGCGTCCATTCGTGGCCTCGTCCTTCGTGGTCGGCGATGAGCGGGTGGGAACGGAACTGAGCGGCGTCCCTGCAAGATCGCTGAGTAGATCGCTGCGCGCTCGGGCCCAGGCGTCGTGGAGGGCGCAGCGGCCACCCTTGTTGCAGGGGCGGGTCTCGAGCACGCAGCGGGTGAGGTCGGTGGGGCCTTCGACGGCCTCCACCACGTCGAGCACCGACACATCGTCGAGCGAGACGACGGCGCGATACCCGCCGGTTGGTCCAGGCTCGGAGCGAACCCACCCCCGATTCACCAGCGGGGTCATCGCCTGGGCAAGGAACCCGGCCGAAGCGTCGAGTTCTGCGGCCAAGTCTGAGGCCTTGCGCTTCTGGCCGCTCCTTTCGAGCGACAGCAGCGCCCTCGTGGCGAGATCCGTTCGGCGGGTGATTGAGAGTTGCACAGTGTCAGACCATTCGAGTTCGGCTGTTGGCTGCAGCGGACGATACGGAGCGCCGGGGCCAGATCCGGGCCTCGGCGCCCTCCGAACAGGTCAGTGCCCTCCGGCCGGTGCCGGCTCGACGTCGCCGGCCTGGAAGAGGCCGAGGGCGCCCTTGCCGACGTTGGCGAACTTGTGGGTGACGATCGGGTAGAGGCCGGCCTCGTCGAAGCTGAACTCGACGTAGCCGCCCTGGGCCGGTTGGAGGTCCAAGGCCTGCGAGCCACCCCGGCGGGCGTCGGGCTCCAGCACCAGGGTGCCCTCCTTGAAGACGGTGTCGAAGATGGTGCCGACGATGTGGAACGACGAGTTCTCGTTGGGGCCGGCGTCGAGGACCCAGACCCGCACCCGCTCCTCGGGCTCCACGCGGATCGGGGCGAACTTGTACTGGCTCACGTAGCCGTTGAACACGACGGCGTCCCAGTCCTCGCCGATCATCTTCGTGAGGTCGCCGGGCTTGCCGTCGGGGCCGGTGTAGAGCTCCGACTGCACCAGCACGTACTCGTGGTCGACCTTCGGAAGGTCCGGCGGGTCGATGATGAGGGCGCCGAACATCCCGTTGCCGATGTGGTGCAGCGCCGGAGCGGTGCCGCAGTGGTACATGAAGATGCCGGCGTGCTTGGCCTCGAACTGGTACACGAGGCTCTCGCCCGGTTCGATCGTGCGCATCTCGTCGTTCCACGCCACCTTGGAGGCGTGGAAGTCGATCGAGTGGCCCATCTTCCCGTTGTTGGTGAGCGTCACCGTGAACAGGTCGCCGACCTTGCCGCGCAGGACCGGTCCGGGCATCTGGCCGTTGAAGGTCCACGCCTCCTGGGTGACGCCGGGCGCCACCTCCAGCACGGTCTCCTCCGCGGTCATGGCGATCTTGTGCTCGGTGGCGCCCGGCGCCGGCGCGAGCACGGGATCGAAGGGCTTCCAGTCGCTGGCGGGCTCGGCGTTGAAGTCGATGGCAGCGCCGGCGGCCGTGCCCCCCGTCGCCGCGGCGGCACCGCCGCCCGAGCTCGGGGACCCGGCGCCGGTGACCTTGATCGACATCAACATGCCGGCCTCCTTGTGGCCGGGCACGGTGCACCACGCCTGCGTCGAGTCGCTGAAGCCGTCGACGGTGAACTCGGCCCGCCCGCCCGGCTCGATCATGTCCGTGCCGTCGGTGCCGCCGACCTTCAGGTCGTGCTGCATCGCCCCGCGGTTCTCCACCTTGAACGTGACCTGGGTGCCGGCCGGGATGGTGACGCTCGCCGGCTTCACGTAGAGGTCCCCGAGCTCGACCTCCACCACCTGGGGCGCACCGCCAGGCGATGCCCCGGCGGTCGTGCCGTCGGCGCGGAGCGCGATCCCGACGCCGACGATGGTGCCGAACAGGCAGAGGGCGGCGATCACCACCGCCGCCACCACCCAGTTGTCCTTCGATTGGCTTGCCGTCGTCGGTTCCACGGTAAACCTCTTTTCCCATAGTCAATGACTAGAGGATGGCTAGGATGCGGCGACGGAAACAGGGACCAAGGTCACAACCAAGAACCGCTCCGACCGCACGGGATGGGCACGCACAGCGCATCAGCCTCCCGAGTCGTTGTCCGGGCGGACGGGTACCGTGGACCAGGTGGCGCAGACCGCGTCACCCGGAAGTCGTTGCCCCGGACCCCGGCGATCGCTATCGCTGAACGGAGTGGCATCGCCATGGTCGAACCGCAGCTACCCCCGGGCCTCGTCGAGGGACGACGCACTCCGCTGCTCGGGGAGGACAACCTGCCCGGCCAGCTCGCGCTGGTTCACCGGACCACGGTCTGGGCGACGTTGCACGTACAACGCGGGTCTGTCCGCTACGTCGATCTGACCGGAGCTGATCCCCGGGATCTGCGCCTCGTGGAAGGCGACCGCGCCGTCATCGCGCCGGGAGTCGATCATCAGATCGAGCCGTCGAGCGATGCGAC
>CALMLJ010000231.1 GCA_937868025.1 uncultured Acidimicrobiaceae bacterium | reverse complement strand
GACCTGCTCGGACGCTCGGACGAAACCTGACCAGGCTCCTCAGGATGTGACAAAGGGGCACGGGGTCGGGTCGAAAAACGGTTCACTTCCGCGGCCGCGGGTGTAGAACGAACCTCGTGACACTTTCCATCACTCTCATCATCATCCTGATCGTCGCGGCGCTCGTGGCGATCGTCGTGTTGCGATCACTCGTCTCGATCGGACCGGCCGAGGTCGGCCTGGTCACGAAGAAGTTCTCCCTCAAGAAGCTCGGCGACGACGACATCATCGCGTTCAACGGCGAGGCCGGCTTCCAGGCCGATCTCCTCATGCCCGGTCTGCGGTTCAAGCTCTGGCCGCTCTTCGCGACCTCGAAGCACCCGTGGGTGCAGGTACCGGCCGGCGAGATCGGTGTGATCATCGCCCAGGTCGGCGAGCCGCTCGCCGTCGGCGCCAAGTCGGCCGTGTACAACGAGGCGCTCGCGAACTTCAGCGACGTCCGCACCTTCATCGCCAACGGGGGTCAGAAGGGTGTGCAGCGCCCCGTCCTGCCTCCCGGCTCGCTCCTCCCGCTGCATCCCGCCGCGTTCCTCGTGCTCACGCCGAGTCGTGTCACGGGCATGCCGACCGAGCCCGAACTGCTTCACCTCGCCAAGCGCGGCCAGCTCGGCCCCGAGTCGTTCGGTCTGAAGCCCGAGCAGTTGCAGGTCACGGTCATCGCCCCGCAGGGCGACCGCGACTACGTCGGCATCGTGACGGCCCTCGAAGGCCAACCGCTGTCGAAGGGCGACATCGCCAGCCGTCTCGGCGGCTACGAGGACATTCGCCTCGGCGAGGCCAACGGGGCCAACGACGCCCAGATCGTCGAGCAGCTGCTCGGCAGCCAGAACGCGCTCCACAACAACTACCAGGACTTCCAGAAGTTCATCGACCACGGCGGGCTCATCGGCCTCCAGCACGACCCGCTCCTCTACGGCGCGTACCTGCTGAACCCCTTCCTCGTGCGGGTCGAGCTCGTACCGATGCTCATCGTCAACCAGGGCGAGGTCGCGGTCGTCAAGAGCTTCGTGGGTCTGCCCACGATCGACACGTCGGGCGAGGAGTTCAAGTTCGGCTCCATCGTCGCTCCCGGCCACCGGGGTATCTGGCGCGAGCCGCTCCGCACCGGCAAGTACCCGATCAACCCTCGTTGCTACGCCGCGGAGATCGTGCCCACGTCGATCATCACGCTCAACTGGGCCAACGCCAACAGCCAGGCCCACAGCCTCGACGCCCACCTCTCCCCCATCGACGGCAAGAGCCGTGAGGGCTTCGTGTTCACCATCGACCTGCAGGTGCAGATCCATGTCCCCGACACCCGGGCGCCGAAGGTCATCTCGATGGTCGGCACGATGATGAACCTCGTCAACGAGGTGCTGCAGTCGGCGGTGGGCAACCACTTCCGCAACACACTGCAGCAGCTCGAGGCGATCAAGTTCATCGAGACCCGTCACGAGGTCCAGGCCGCCGCCTACCAGCGGGTCACTGAGTACCTGTCGCAGTACCAGGTGGAGACGAAGGGTGTGTACATCCAGGACGTCCAGTTCCCCGCCGACATCGTCGAGGTGCTGACCACCCGTGAGATCGCCAACCAGGAGAAGGCGACCTTCGAGGAGCAGCAGCGGGCGCAGCTCGCCCGTATCGAGCTCGAGAAGACGAAGGGTACGGCCGACCAGCAGGCCAACCTGGCCGCCTCCCAGGTCGGCATCACCATCAAGCAGAACGAGGCCGACGCCCGCAAGGCGCAGGCCGGTGGTGAGGCCGGCGCCACGGTCGTGCTCGGTGAGGCCGAGGCGTCCAAGCAGCGCGCCGTCGCGATCGCTCAGGCCGACGCCATCCGCGCCCAGGGCACGGCGAAGGCCGACGCCATGCGGGCGCAAGGTGAGGCGCAGGCAAACACCGATCGAGCCACGGGTATGGCGAAGGCCGACGCAGCTCAGGCACTCGGTCTCGCCCAGGCCGCCGGTTACGAGGCCCAGCGCCTGGCGCTCGGCGAGGCGGCGACCGCGGCGGTCAACATCGTCGACGCGATCGGTCGTGGCGACGTGAAGATCATGCCGGAGATCCTCGTCAGTGGCGGTTCCGGAGGCCCATTCGAAGCCCTGGCCGCAGCGCTCACGAAGTTCGTGCAGACGGGCCAGGCCGCAGGAGCGCTCGGCCTCGACAAGCTGCCACCGCCTGTCGACCACGACGGCGACCCGACGACACCTCCGCCGATCGCCACTCCGCCCCAGGGCTGAGGTCGAGCCGCTGCGCCTCCGAAATGTGACGCGAGACAATCACGAAACCGCACGCCTCGCGTCGCATTTCGTGGGTGGTCGGTGACCGGTCAGGGGTCACCTTCTATTTCCCCTACGCGCGTAGGCGAAATACACTGGAACCCATGAGTGCTCCCCTGTTCGAGATCTCCGATCTGCACGTCGCCGCGGCCGCATCGCCGGCATCCGAGATCCTGCGCGGGCTCGACCTGACGATCAACGAGGGCGAGATCCACGCCGTGATGGGGCCCAACGGGTCGGGCAAGTCGACGCTCGCGTCCACGCTCATGGGGAGCCCCGAGTACGAGGTCACCTCCGGCACGATCCGCTTCAAGGGCGACGACATCGCCGAGTGGCCCGTCGACGAGCGGGCGAAGGCCGGCATGTTCCTGGCGTTCCAGTACCCGCAGGAGGTCGCCGGCGTGCCGGTGCGTTCGTTCCTCCGCCAGGCCATGGGTCAGCGCAAGGGCATCACCGACATGTCCATCCTCGAGGTCCGCCTCGCGATGATGGAGTGGATGACCAAGCTCGACATGGACCCGGCGTTCGCCGACCGCATGCTCAACGAGGGCTTCAGCGGCGGCGAGAAGAAGCGCAACGAGATCCTGCAGATGGCGATGCTCGAACCCGAGCTGGCGATCCTCGACGAGACCGACTCCGGCCTCGACATCGACGCACTCCGCGTCGTCGCCAAGGGCGTCAACGAGATCCGGGCCTCACGTCCGCACATGGGCACCCTCGTCATCACCCACTACCAGCGGTTGCTCGACGAACTCGTTCCGGATCACGTGCACATCCTGGTCAACGGCCAGATCGTCCAGAGCGGCGGCATGGAGCTCGCACGCCAGCTCGAGAAGGAGGGCTTCGCGCCCTGGTTGGAGCTGACGCCATGACGTCCACCACCCCTATCCCCGCCGTGTCCGATCTCAACGGGGCCGATCCGATCGACTCCGCCCGCGTGAAGGCCGACTTCCCGCTGCTCGTGAACACCAAGGCCGGCGCCGGTCACGAGAAGCTGATCACCTACCTCGACTCGGCAGCCACCGCGCAGAAGCCGCAGGTCGTGATCGACGCCGTCTCGAACTACTACGAGACCACCAACGCCAACGTGGCCCGCGGCGTGTACGAACTCGCCGAGGCGTCGACCAACGCGATGGAAGCCGCCCGCCGCAAGGTCGCCAAGTTCATCAAGGCGCCGTCGGCAAACGAGGTGGTCTTCACCAAGAACGCCACCGAGAGCCTCAACCTCGTCGCCCGCAGCTGGGGCGGCGCCAATCTCGGCCCCGGCGACGCCGTAGTGCTCACGCAGATGGAGCACCACGCCAACATCGTCCCGTGGCAGATCCTCCAGGCCGAGAAGGGCTTCGAGATCCGCTGGATCAACGTCGACGAGACCGGCCAGCTCGA
>CALMLJ010000230.1 GCA_937868025.1 uncultured Acidimicrobiaceae bacterium | reverse complement strand
GTGAAAGACTCCCCATCGTGTGGTGGGGTTCGCGTCCGCATTCCCTGGTGCGGCCGGTTGAGCGCCCGCTCTCCACTCGATCTCGGAGGACCGGCCTTTCGGTGCTTGCGACCCACCCTCCCGGGGTGGTTTTCGGCCGTTTCGCCGCGAGATCCTTGCGTATGAAGCGCCACCTGCCGATCTGAGAGAGGCGCGACGGGATTTGTTGTGCGACGGGAGGTGCAGAATGACAACAGCGAGCGGCCTGATCGACGTCAGTGACGAGTGCGTCGGAACGGTCGGACTCCACGGCCTCCTCGCCATGGTCGAGGAGGACAACGGATGCTCCTGACCCGGCGTTCCAAGCGAACCGAACCCGAGACCGAACCCGAAGCGCCGGCGAAGTCACCCCTCGACGAAGCCATCGAACGCCTCGGCCCCCTCAACGCCGTCGCCGTCCAGGTGCTCCGCTCGATCGATCATCCGATGTCGACCGGTGCGACCGTCGCCGCCGCCATCGAGCTCGACCCGGTGCTCACGAGCCAGGTGCTGCGAGTGGCGAACTCGGCGAGCTTCGGTGTGCTCAGCACCGTGTCGACGACGGTTCGGGCCGTCGCCGTCGTCGGCATGCCCGGCGTCCGCTCGATCGCAGCGGTCTCCACCGTGCAGCGCGGCGCTGAGATGCCGCCCGGCTTCTGGGAGCATTCCGCCGCGACGGCAGCCGGCTGCGTCGCAGCGTCGTCGGCGATCGGCGTCTCCAAGGACGAGGCCTTCTCGATGGGGCTCCTGCACGATCTCGGCTGGGCGATTCTCGACGTGCTCGATCCCGACACGCACCGCTCGATGACCGACGTGCTCGACGACGCGACCCTCTGTGCAGCCGAGGAGCTCGCGTTCGGGGCCAGCCACGCCCAGATCGCGGGCCGGTTGCTCGAGAGCTGGAACTTCCCGGCCACGATCGTCGAGGCGATCGGCGCTCACCATCTGGCTCTCGACGACCATCGGTCGACCGTCTTGAGCCCCCACACCCAGGTCCTCCTGATCGGTGACGCGCTGGCGCATCGTCTGTTGGCCGGTGCCGGGTACCCCTTCGCCGGTGTCGATCTCGGCGAGTACGGGTTCTCGGAACCGGCGATCGAGGCGTTGCTCGAGCTCACCGACGAGTACATGCGCGACATCGTGCAGGTGATGCCCCGCTGACGCGCGGCGAGGAAGGCGTCGTCGACCAACTCCTGGCGATGACCGCCGGTGGTGATCCTGACGAGTCGACCGCCGCAACGGTGTTGCTGTCGGACAGGTAGCACGAGGTCCTGGCCTTCCTGCACCGCGCTCGCGAACTCGGCCTGATCGCCGACCGAGAGCCCGGCCGGGCTCGAAACCGACCGGCCTGATCTGACTGTCAGGGGTCCCGCTCAGACCAGCGCTCCGAGCAGCCGCTCTTCGTGGACGATCCGACGGTCACGGTTGAAGGCCACGGCGAGTTCCGGATCCCACGGCGTCGGCGGCGCGTCGTGTTTGTCGACCGGTAGTTCGACGGCCTGGGCGTCGGCGGCGGCGAGTGCGTCGGCGTAGTCCACCGCTGTCATCCGCCACGGCATCGCACCCACCGACTGCATCCGGGCACACATGGCGATGCCTGCGGCGTCGAAGTCGCCGTGATACCGCACCTCGACCCCACCCGCGACGAGTTGGCGCGCCAGCAGCTGCACCGTCGCCGACGGATTGCCGTTGGCACACACGACTGCGGCCCCGGACCGGATCTGCGCGGCGTGCTCGAGAACCCGCGGGTTCTCGACAACGAGCACCACCGATCCGATCATGAGCTCGACCGGATACGACCGGAGCGCCAGTTGCGTGAAGACGAATGGCACTCCCGACCCCGTGGAAGCCGTCACCGCCGGGGCGAGCGGGTGACGTCCCGCGAGTGGCAGGTTCCACGTCAGGGCCGCCCCCGACACCAGGTCGGAATGGGCGCCGGCTCGCTCCCAGACGCTCCGTCCGTCATCGCCATCCCCGTTCAGCGACAGCGCGCGAGTCACGGCCCGCTCGAGGCGGGTGCCCGTGTCGAGCGCGTGGGACGACCCCAACAACCGGGCCGCGAGGTCAACGCGGCTCATGGCAGCCCCGTCCGTCGCCCCCAGCGCGTCCAGGACCGAGCGGGTCGACGTCACCAAACGGGTTGCATCCGGTGCGTCGAGTCCCGCCAGGACGCCCGCTCGAATCACACCGTCGATCCACTCGCCGGCCCACGGTTCGGGCCACGTCGTCACGATCGAGCGTGCCTGCTCCCGTGCTCCGGCGGCGGATGCTCGTGCCGCCCGACGAGCAGCGACGTCGCCGACCGCCGGATGTCCGAGCCGGTCGATGGCGTCGGTCAGCGACTCGCCGACGCCGAGTCGGACGAGTCCGGCCTCGAGGTCGCCCAGCGCCACCTGCGACTTCAACCGCCGACCCACCAGCGATTCGAGCGTCAGTCGACCCTCGGCAGAGAGCGCGGGGACACCCACGCGCCCCTTCCACTCGTCGCCGTTGTGCTCGAGGCGATCGCGCACCCGCGTCCACAGCATTGCCAGCTCGTCAGTGGTGAGCGACTGGGGAACCCTCACAACAAGCGCTCCTGAACCCCGGTCACCAGGTCGGGATCGACGAAGAACCGTGCCGCCGCCGGGAGCAGCGTCAGCCAGCAGTCGTGGTCATCGGAGCGACGAGCCAGGCGGAGGTCCACGAGGAGGTCCACAACCTCGGCGGCGAGCTTCGGCGGTGCCTCGACCTTGTCGTTCGCCCACACGGTCGCGTTGCGCTCAGCCAGATCGGAGACGATCTCGATCACCTCGGTCTGCGTCCACACCGGCTGCGGACGGTCGACGCGCTGAGCGACCAAGGCCTCGATCAGCAACAATGCTGCGTGACCCGTCGTGCCCGACGTGGGGAACCGTTGATCCGACAGTCTACCGAGACCGTCGATGGCAGCGATGCCCTCGGCCCGTGACTCGAGCGTCACCCCGAACATCTCGTCGAGCCACGCCGACTCCTCGCCGAGCCGTCGCCGCAGCTCGCCCCACTCCTCATCGCTGCAGTCGTCCCGGTAGAGCACCGGGTCCTCCACCAACCGGGCCCGCAACCACTGGCGAACGGGAATCTCTCCCCGCGAGCTTCCAGCCGCGGACGCCTCGAAGTCGAGGTCGCCGAGCGTCGGCAGCGGAACCAGTGCAATGCGATCGGGTCGCATTCGTAACACCGCGTCGGCCGTCTCGTCGGTGCTGTAGCGCTCCACCTGCTCGTGCAGCTCGCTCGCCAACCCTTGTTCGATCATCCATCGCAACGCGGCGACCAGCGCCCGCCGCTCGGCAGCGTCGCCTGCCAGGTCGACCCCGGCCTCGGCCGCGGCCGACCGAACCTCGTCGACCAGATCGCGCAGGCTGACCACCGCCGGCCCCGCCGCGGTGCAGGCGCACAACAGCGCCAGCATCGTGTACTCGAGCTGCCGTAGCGGCCGGGTGGTCGACCACGTCGCCAGGAGCGGCCGCCGCTCGGGAACGTAGGTGGACTTGTAGAGACGTGCGGTGTCGGTGTCGACGTGGAGTCGGTAGCCGAGCCGCTGGGTGAACCAACGATCGACGGCGGCCTCGTGGCGACGGATCAGTCGCAACATCGCCGGATCGCGCTCGGCAGTGGTGATCGGGTTCATCAGCAGATGGCGCGCTGCATCGCGCTGCTCCCCAGCTGCCTGTGGATCGTCGCGCTGGTCGTCGCTCATGACGGCGCCACTGCCACACCCTCGGCGTGCGGCTCGACGACGACCACGGTGTCGAGCAACGTGAGCCGCCCCGCCGGTGAGGTGATCACGGTGTTGTGGCCGGCCTGGGTCGTCATCGTGCAGGTGAGGCCGGCGTCGGTGCCAGTCCGATGGACGCCGCGCCCCCGGAGATGCGACGCTCGACCCATCAGCTGTTCCAGTCGCTCCAGCGCGGCCTCCGACAGCTCGGCGCCGTCGAGTGAATGACCGACCGCAGTGAGTTCGGCGTCGACGTGGCGGCGATCGGCGAGCTCGGTCTCACGTCGGCGCCTCAGGAGTTCGAGTTCCTGGGTGCGGTCGCGAAGTGGGGTGGCGGCGCCCCGGTTGGATGTCGTGCCTCGCTGCCGCAGCGACACCGCGACGGGTGCACGTGGTGCGGTCCACCACGACGACGAGGTCGGCACCGGATCGTCGGCATCGGCAGCAAGCACCCCGAGGTGGCGCGCCGGGAACAGACCGAGGGCGGCGCCGGCGATCCGGTGGCACGCCTCGACATCGGACGCGCCATTGAACGCCGCTGCCAGCCGGAGGAACTCGTGGCGGCGCGACGACGAGCCGACCCCGAGCCGCGACAGGCGGGTGAGGTTCAGGGTGAGCGTGCGGATCGCCGCCACGGCGTCTCGGCCGAGCTGGTCGATCCGTGACAGCTGCCCCGGCTCCGAGCGGAACCAGGCCGCCAAGTGATCCCAGTCGGCGCGGTCGGCGCCGACCTGTCGTGACACCGCGACCTGTGCCGACATGCCCGCCTGTTCGACCCGCGCCGCGAGGCCACCCGACATCCGCTCGAGCAGCGCCGGCAACGCCGGTTCGAGCTGGGACAGCTTCGCGCCGAGCGGTCGCGCCGATCGTGCGATCTCGTCGAGGCGGTCGCCGACATACCCCACGAGGACCTCGGCGAACAGCTTGAACTCTGTGGGATCGAGGTCGAACCGGGTCTGCCATTGGTTGACGGCAGCGAAGAACTGGGTGACCTCGTCGGTGAACTCCCGATGCGGGTCGAACACGGCGCGGACCGCGTCGGCGATGTCGCTCGGGTCGGCGACGGCCGGGTTCAACGCCAACAGGGCGTCGAGCGCGTCGCGCACGGCGCGCAGCCGGCCGGGCGAGACATCGCGGATCTGGTCGACACGCGTCAGGACACCCTCGACGAGACCGTGCACCTCCTGCCCCGCCGCCGAGATCACGTACCGGTTGCGGCGGCGGTAGTAGTCGGTGAGGCTCGCCGGCGATCCGACTGACGACGACGCGTCGAGATTGCCCCAGCGCCGCAGCTGCTCCAGTCGATCGGCCACGACGTCGCCATCGATCGGGAGGCCGGCATCGGCGAGTGCGAACGCGACGTCGTCGGGCGCGTACTCGGCGAAGAACGTGTCGGCGAACACCGCCATGATCGACCGGTAGTCGCGCCACTCCTCGACGGTGACGTAGCGGAACAGCAGGCGCGCCTCGTCGGGGCTGCTCGTCAGCAGGCGGC
>CALMLJ010000229.1 GCA_937868025.1 uncultured Acidimicrobiaceae bacterium | reverse complement strand
GTGGTCGGGACGGGGAGATTCGAACTCCCGACCCCCGGCTCCCAAAGCCGGTGCGCTAGCCAGACTGCGCTACGTCCCGATCGATCGTCCGGGCGGGTCAGCGGCCGGACGGGGTGCCACCGTATCGCACCCCCGGGGCGGGCGGATTCCGGGGAGGTCACCGGTACGGGTAAGCTCCTCGCCCTGTGAAGTCCTCCATCGAGCCCGTCGAGGGTAACAAGGTCAAAATTTCGGTCACGATCGAGGCGGAGGAGTTCGAACCGTCGATCGACGCCGCCTGGAAGGCGATCGCCAAAGAGGTGCGCATTCCGGGCTTCCGTCCCGGCAAGGTGCCGCGCAAGGTGCTCGAGTCCCGCGTCGAGCCCGCCTACGCCCGCTCCGAGGCCATCAACAAGGCCGTGCCCGAGTTCTACTTCAAGGCCATCCGCGACAACGACGTCGACGCCATCGCCCAGCCCGACCTCGAGGTCACCGGCGGCGAGGAAGAGGGCGACATCACCTTCGACGCCGTCGTCGAGGTGCGCCCCGAGATCGAGCTGTCCGGCTACCAGGGCCTGTCGATCACGATCCCGAGCCCGCACGCGGTCGACGACGACATCGCCGACCAGGTCGACCGCCTCCGCGGTCAGTACGGCGAGCTGTCCGAGGTCGAGCGTCCGGCGGCATCGGGCGATTTCGTCACCATCGACATCGAGGGCAGCCAGGACGGCGAGGTGTCCGACGGCCTGACGGCCGAGGACTACTCCTACGAGGTCGGCTCCGGCCGTATCGTGCCCGAGCTCGACGACCAACTCCGCGGCCTCAAGGCCGGCGAGTCGATCGAGTTCACCGCCAAGCACCCCCAGGAGGGTGAGGCCGACATCGACTTCAAGGTCTCGGTCAAGGACGTCAAGGAGATGGTCCTTCCCGACCTCACCGACGAGTGGATCGCCGACGCCACCGAGTTCAGCACCGTCGACGAGTTCCGCGACGACGTGATCGATCGCCTCGGCAAGGTCAAGCGTGCTCAGGCATCGCAGGCCGTGCAGGCCCGGCTCGGCGACGCGCTCGCCGCGCTGGTCGAGATCGAGGTCCCCGAGGCCCTCCTCAGCAGTGAGATGCGCGCCCGCCTCGAGAACCTGGTGGGTCGTCTGCAGCAGCAGGGCCTCAACCTCGACACCTACCTCCAGGTGACGGGCACCGAGTCCACCAAGTTCAGCGACGATCTCCGCAACGACTCCACCGCTGCGATCAAGGTCGACCTCGCCCTCCGGGCGATCACCCGTCAGGAAGGCCTCGAGCCGTCCGACCAGGACGTCGACGACGAGGTCCACAAGGTCGCCGAGCAGGTCGGCATGGATGTCGAGAAGGTGCGGACCCAGCTGGAGGCCGCTGATCAGATCTCGGCGATACGCTCGGACCTGGGTCGTCGCAACGCCCTTCGCTGGATGACCGAACGTGTCGACATCGTCGATGAGGCCGGCCTCCCCGTGAAGCGTGAAGACCTCGACCTGTCCTTCGAGGACGAGGATGAGCACGACCACGATCATGATCACGACCACGATCATGACCACGACGATCACGACCACGATCACGACCACTAGGCCCGGCGGTCACCCCGACCCCGAGTGCCGTCACGACGACCGAACGGATTCCCCATGAGCCTCTCTGCGTTCAACTCCATCATCCCGAACCCGGGCGTCACCCTGAAGGACGCCCAGGGCCGCGAGGTCCTGGTCGACCTCTACACCCGCATGCTCAAGGAGAACATCATCTTCCTGGGCACGCCGATCAACGACGACGTCGCCAACGTCATCTGCGGGCAGCTGCTCTACCTCGAGGCCGAGAACCCCGACAAGGAGATCAGCATCTACATCAACAGCCCGGGCGGCGACATCAACGCCCTGCTGGCGATCTACGACACGATGCAGTACGTCCGTCCGTCGATCACGACCCTCTGCTACGGCCAGGCCGCGTCCGCGGCAGCGGTGCTTCTGGCCGCCGGCTCGCCCGGCAAGCGCCTGGCGCTGCCGAACGCCCGCATCCTGATCCACCAGCCCTACGCACAGAGCTACGGCCAGGCATCCGACGTCGAGCTCGCCGCCGCTGAGATCATGCGCCTCAAGACCGCACTCGAGGACATCCTCGCGCTGCACACCGGCCAGAGCACCGAGCGCATCGCCACCGACACCGATCGCGACTTCGTGATGACGGCGGCCGAGGCCAAGGAATACGGCCTCATCGACGAGGTGTTGAGCAACCGCGACTTCGTCGACAACTCGGGCCCCATCAGCGCGGTGGTCTGACCGCCTGATTCCAGGCGATCCGGCCGGTCGCCTCGCGGGTCCGGCAAATGGGGCACAATGAATGACCCGGCGGCGACGCCGGGGAGGACTTGAGGGAACGAGGTTGGATCGTGGCCAAATTCGGGGACGGCGGAGAACTGCTGAAGTGCTCGTTCTGCGGCAAGTCGCAGAAGCAGGTCAAGAAGCTGATCGCGGGCCCCGGGGTCTACATCTGCGACGAGTGCATCGACCTCTGCAACGAGATCATCGAGGA
>CALMLJ010000228.1 GCA_937868025.1 uncultured Acidimicrobiaceae bacterium | reverse complement strand
ACCGCTTCGCTGCGGGCCATCGCCGAGGTCGTCGACCGGCGCGATGCTGTAGATAAGGAACTCTGGGCGGTCGTGCGGAATGCAAGGTTGGACGGCCGGAGCTGGTCGGAGATCGCAACCATGCTCGGAGTGAGCAAGCGGGCCGCACAACAGAAATACGGGCCGATGCCAGCGGCATCGTAGGTACACGCAGCGTCAGGCGTAGACCGACGTGGTACCCGGGGCCGCTGGCGGCGCCCGGAAGTGAGGAGCTCGTCAGGCGATGTCGGGAGTGCCGGGCCAGCGTTGGGCGATGTACTTCTGCTTCTCGACCTCGTCGAGGGCCTTGGTGCCGTTCAGGCCGCGCACGTAGAGCTCGGTGCCCTTCTCGTTGGGGCCGCCGGGCTCTGCTTGATTACTGGCCCTTAGCGCCGGAGCCACCAGCCCGGCCCGCTGAGCGCATCTTGGTCATCGGTCCAGCCCGGGATGGACAGCTACTGGAAATCGTCTACCTCACGACCGATACTGGCTACCGGGTGATTCACTCGATGAAGCTCCGCCCGAGCACACTGCGAGGTCCCTCATGAGCTCCACAAAGACCGCACCCAAACCGACGCCGTCGAACCCGCTCTATCCCTATGGCGACATGCTCGCCGACTCGGATGGTCGGCTCTATGACCCGAACGGCCAGGCAGTCATCATCGATGGTCGCCATGCCACGACCCACGCGCTGGAAGCGGAGGCTGACGCGTACGAGCAAGGCATCTTCCGTCGTCCTCCGAGCGGGGCAGGTAGCGTCGAAGCGGCTTCCTAAGCGTCGTCGGGCGTGCCGGGCCGGCGTTGGGCGATGTACTTCTGCTTCTCGACCACGTCGAGGGCCTTGGTGCCGTTGAGGCCCCGAACGTAGAACCCGGTGACCTTCTCCTTGGTACGCCGGGGCTCTGCTTGATGAGTGAACCCGGTCGGGTCGCCGCTACCCACATTACGGGTTGATCTACCCATAATGCGGGTGTATGTTGCGCCGCATGGCGATGCCGAGTTCTGCCCTGCTACCGCTGTTCAGGTCAGCACAACAGATGCGGCTACTCGCTGAAATTTTTCACGGCGTGCCGGCAACCGGCGCGGAACTGGCACGGCGACTCGGCATTCCGCAGTCGACCGTGGCCCGCGAACTCGCCAGGCTGGAAGGGTCAGGACTCATCCGAACCGAGAACGTCGGTACCGGCCAGGTCGCCGTGCCGGCCGATGACCTGCCATTCGCCCCGGCCCTGCGACAGCTGCTGGCGTATGTAGGAGGCATCGTTCCCGTGCTGATCGCCGAGTACGACGGCCGTCCCGAGATCGACGAGGTCTTCATTTTTGGATCATGGGCCGATCGCGTCAACGGCATCTCCGGCCCTCCGCCAAACGACATCGACATAGCGATCGTCGCCGACTCCCTCACTCGCTTCGATCTCGCCGAGGAACGGCTGCGGCTCGAAGCGAGCACCGGTGCAAAGATCGACCAGTTCGTCGTCGAACCCGACAACGAACGACTTGCCGAACTGCGCCAGCACTCGATCCCGGTGCTGAGGCGCCAACATGCGAGGTGACCGGCCGGTTCCACTCGCCGCGATCGAACGCGATCAGATGCATCAATTGGTGGCTCGGAGTGCTGAGAACCGATCAGCCGCCCGTCGAACCCTGCTAGAAGCACGCTCGTTCCAGACGCTTGCGGAGCTCGGCCTCGAAACGGGACTGTCGTTGCCGGCCGTGTCGAACTTCCACGAAGCCGCCCGACTCTCGGTCACGGCGATCGCCACCCTCAACGGATACCGATTTCGCAACGCTCCTGGCGCCCACGAGGCAGTCGTCGACTACGCACTCGCCATCGGGATCGTGGACACGAAGGGCCACGCACAACTCGATCAATTGCGGCAGCTGCGCCACGACATCAACTACCCGGCCGACCTTGTCGAGCCCTCACGCAGAGAGCTTGACGTGATCGCAAGCCTCGTGACAAGCGTGATTGGGTCCGCCTCTGAGAAGCTGCCGGCTCCCCGAATACCACCCCCTCCCGACCAACCCAGGCGATGAGCGCAACTCGCCTCGACCCTCACATCAGGAGGCTTCAGGGGTGCCGGGCCAGCGTTGGGCGATGTACTTCTGCTTCTCCACCACGTCGAGGGCTTTGGTGCCGTTGAGTCCTCGCACGTAGAACTCGGTGACCTTCTCTTTGGGGCCACCGGGCTTCTGCTTGATCACGGTGGCGTCGACGGGGAACCCCGAGGGGTCCACCTGCACCCGGCAGATGTCGTGGCCATCCACGTGGTGCATCTGCGCCCGCACGTTGGTGACCGCAGCGTCGCCCATCGACGTCGAGATGATGTTGGACAGGTGCTGCTGAAACCAGTCCCGCTGGTCCTGGCCTTGTTTGGAATGGTTGGCGTAGTCGCTGTCCAGCCCGTGGACGGTGCCGTCGTCGGATACGCCGATCAGCAGGGTGCCGCCCTCGTGACCGTTCATGAACGCGGCGATCGTCTTCAGCGAGGCGCCCTCAAGCGGCTTGAACGTCCCGCCCGAGTCCTGATGGGTGCGCAGCGTGGCCTTGTATTCCAGGCTCGCCGACTCCCGGTCGGGTCCCAGTAGCTCGGTCACGTCGCAGTGCTCCTGGTGCGCAACCTTCGCCTTCCCCTGGATGAACGGCAGGTACGCCTTCAGCACCTCGCCCTGCAGCTCGGTGTTGTCGATGTAGGCCAGCGCCATGTCCTCGGAGGTGCCCAGCTGGTCGA
>CALMLJ010000227.1 GCA_937868025.1 uncultured Acidimicrobiaceae bacterium | reverse complement strand
TCGGTGCGTTCGGTGTGGTGTCCGCCATCTTGGGCGCACGCGCCACCGGCGAGGGCTCGGCCCTCGAGATCGCCCAGTCCGATGCGTCCGCCGCGATGGACTGGCTGCGCAGCGAGACCTGGAAGGCCTACGAACGTCCCGAGGACGAGGTCACCGGCAACCCCAGCGACAACTACGAACGCCGCGCCCCCGGCACGGCCGGCATGCGCGACGGCGTGCGCTACCAGTTCTACGTGACCAAGGACGATCGCCACGTGCTGTTCATGGCGTCGGAGCAGGAGTTCTGGAAGAACTTCTGTGACGGCGTCGAGCGTCCCGACCTGTTCGAGACGTGGCCGGGCAGCCAGTACGGCGACCACGCCAAGGGCAACCGCGAGCTGCAGGCCATCCTGCGCGACATCTTCCTGACGAAGACGGCCGCCGAGTGGATCGTCTTCGGCGACGAGAAGAACACCCCGATTGCGCCGGTCAACACGCCGCAGACGATCGCCGAGGACCCGCAGTTCCAGGACCGGTTCCACTGGATGCCCGCCGACGAGGTCGGATCCGACATGTTGGGCACCCCGCTCAAGTTCATGGACGTCGACATGCCCAAGATGACCAAGGCCCCGACCGTCGGGCAGCACACCGAGGACGTACTCCAGTCGGTGCTCGGCTACGACGAGGCCAAGATCGCCGCGCTGCGCGAGACCGGCGCCATCGGGTAGTCGGCCAGCGCGATCGGCTGAGCAGTGTGGCCTACGTGCCGGGTTGGTCGAGCAGCGCGAGGCGTCCGATCAGGTAGGCACGCTCCACGTCGTTCTGGCACTGCCCGATCGCACGGCGGTACGACGTTCGGGCGAGTTCAGTATCGCCGGAGCGATGGGCGAGTTCGGAGCGAACCGCAGCGAGGCGGTGGTGGTGACCCAGCACGTCCTCCAGCCCATCGAGCACGGCGAGGCCTGCGAGCGGGCCGTCGGCCTCGGCGACGGCCACGGCGCGATTGAGGCGCACGACCGGCGAGCCCGTGCGTCGTTCGAGCGCGGCGTAGAGGTCGGCGACGACGGCCCAGTCGGTCGCAGACGAGGTCGGGGCCCGGGCATGCTCGGCGGCGATGAGCGCCTGCAGGCGGAGGTCCTCGGCGTATCCGTCGCTCGGTGGAAGGGCGTCGAGGAGGGCGAGACCCCGGTCGATCTCGTCGGCATTCCACGACGAGCGATCCTGATCGGCGAGGGTCACGAGGCGGCCGTCCCGCTCCCGGGTGTTCCGCCGGGCGTGTTGCAGTAGGAGCAACGCGAGCAGTGCTCGTCCCTGGGGCGCGCCGGGCACCACGGCGTGGAGCACGGAGGCGAGCTGGACTGCATCGTCGGCGAGGTCGGAGCGCAGCAGCTGAGGGCCGTCGCCTGGCGTGTACCCGGCGGTGAACGCGAGGTAGATCGTCCTGCAGACTTCGTCGAGCCGCCCAACGAGCTCGTCGGCGACCGGGGCGCCGAGGGGGATGCCGGCGGCGACGATCTTCTTCTTGGCGCGGGTGAGGCGCGCCGCCATGGTGGGGACCGGCACGAGGAAGAGCCGGGCGATCTCGGCCGTGGACGTTCCGATGACGAGTCGGAGGGCGAGCGCGGACCGTGAGTCGCGAGGGAGCGCTGGGTGACAGCACAACAGGATGAGGTGCAGGCGTTCGTCGGGCAGCGCGTCGTCGGCTTCGTCGGGCGCGACCCACTCCGGCCGAACGGCGAGGAGCGGAGCTCGGCGGCCCGCCACCTGCTCGGTTCGGACGCGACCGAGCACGTGCCGGTGCGCCGTTGTGTACAACCAGCCGACGGGATTCGCCGGAACCCCGTCGGCCGGCCATCGCGACGATGCGTGTGCGAACGCTTCGCTGACTGCGTCCTCGGCCAGATCCAGGCGTCGGGAGCGAGACACGAGCAGCGCCACCAGCCGGCCCCACTCGGCCCGGTAGAGCTGCCCGATGACGCCGTCAGCCGAGGTCGGGGACCGGTCGGATGTCGATGTCATACGCGGGCAGGATCCGGCAGAGCTCGATGACGGTGTCGAGGTCGGGGGCATCGAGCACGTAGAACCCGCCGATGTGTTCTGCCGCCTCGGCGTAGGGACCATCGGTGATCGTGATCTCGCCGCCGCGAGTGCGCAGTGTCGTGGCCGTCGAGCCGTCACCCAGCGCCTCCCCGCCGACGATCTCGACACCGGGCCGAGCCTCACAGGCCTCGCCGAACGCGCCGTGGGCGGCCAGCGCGGCCTCTTGCTCCTCGGCGGTCAGGTCGTCCCAGGCCGGCTCCTCGCCGCCGTCGACCAGCAGAACGAAGTACTTCATGGCAACTCCTTCACCTCACGGCCGGTGACGATCACCGACACCACTCTGACGCGCCGGGTGCGGCGAAATCGACACTCGTCGCCGAAAAATCGGCGGCGGAGTTCCGGGCGTCAGCCGGTTTCGGCCGTCGCCGTCGCTCGGATCTCGTGGACCACGCCGATGAAGCGTTCAACGTCCGCCCGACTGAAGACGCCGTCGGGCCCGGCCGGCGCCACGTCGGTGTACGGCGACTCGTAGAAGCGACGTGGCTCGACCACGCCGTCGTTGGCGAGATGGTCGATCACCAGGTTCACGTACTCGATCTGGTTGCCCGAGTAGACCCGCTCGTCGAGGAAGCCGGCGAACGCGTCCTTGGCTGCGGATCGGTCCATGCCGACCAGCGATCGGACGAACAGCCCGAGACCACCGGTCTCGACCGAGGCTCGTTGCACGTTGGCCTCCGAGCCTCCGCGTACCTCGAACAGCATTCGAGCCAGTTCGGTGAGGTCTGATTCGGTGATCGGCTGGTTGCGCCGAAGGCGTTGGATGGCCAGGTGGTCGTTGTGCTCCCGCATGAACGCGGTCGCCTTCGATCGGAACTGGGCGAAGTCGTCGGTTCCCCCGATTCCGAGGTCGACCTCGACGCCTTCGCCGATGTCGTCGCTGAAGTTCGTGTAGAGCGGGGCACGGCGGCGCTTCTCGATCAGCGGCACGAGGGGGCGGAGGCGCCGGCGAGTCGTCTCGATCATCTGCAGCGTGACGTCGGTCCACCACTCGTCGGTTTGGAGATCGTGGATCAGGGCCAACTCGGCGGCGATTGCCGGGATGCGGCTGTGATCCTCGAGGATCGAGGCGATCGCCCGTACTTGTCGTTGGATCCGCTCGATCGCAGGCTCACCGGTGAGCAGCGCCAGTTGGGCGTTGAGCATGACGAGATCGAACTGCTTCGACTCGATGCGTTCGGCCTCGACCTCTGTCGGAAGGACGGCCAATGTGGTGCGGAGCGTCGCCGAGGTCGACTCGGTGATGGACGCCCAGGCTTCGGGTTCCCGGAACCGCTCGACCTCGCGGCGATGTGGCCGGACGACGAAGGAGTCGGTGTTCATCGCGCCGACATCCGAGCGCAGGATGTCGGTGAGTGCCTGCCTGAGGTCGAGGGCGCCGCCCGCACGATCGATCGCCTCGATGACGTCGAGGCGACGATGGAACAGGCGCGTTGTGATCGGCACGGGAGCAGGCGTATCTCCCCCGTCGGGATTCTGTCCGAAGTACTCGAGGTTCTGGCAGAAGTCGAAGACGCAGAAGCTGTCCTTGTCGCGACCGGGCCCGAACAGGTCAGGGCAGAGACGGGTGCCGCGGCCGATCATCTGCCAGAACTTGGTCTTCGACCGGACGATCTTGAAGAAGACGAGGTTGGCCACCTCGGGGATGTCGATCCCGGTATCGAGCATGTCGACGGAGATGGCGATCCGGGGGTCGCCCGACCCGATCGAGAACTTGCCGATGAGATCCTGCGCGTACTCGGTGCGGTTGGTGATCACCCGGGCGAAGTGGCCGCGATAGTGCGGGTAGTTGGCGTCGAATCGTTGAGCGATGAAGTCGGCATGTCGCTGGTTCTTCGCGAACACGATGGTCTTGGCGAGGCGCGCACCGTCCTCGGTCTTCACGCCATTCGTCATGACGTGGGCGAGCACCTTGTCGATGGTGTCCGCGTTGAAGAGCCATCGGTTGATCGCCTCGGCACCGACTTCGTCGGGAGGGTCGTCGTCCTCGTCCCAGTCGATGTCGTCCCACGCATCCTTCTCGTCGTCGCTGAGCTCGTCGTAACGGATGCCTTCACGTTGGAACTTCAAGGGAACGGAGACGGCGCGAAGGGGGACGAGGAAGCCGTCGTCCACGGCGTCGCTGAGCCCGTACTCGTCGGTCGGCACGCCGGTCTCGAGATCGAAGAGGTCGTAGGTGTTGCGATCGATCTCGGACTTCGGCGTGGCGGTCAGGCCGACGAGGTACGAGTCGAAGTACTCGAAGATCGCCCGGTATTTGTTGAACACCGAGCGATGGGCCTCGTCGATGACCACGAGGTCGAAATGCCCTGGCCCGAACCGTCGACTGCCATCGGTTGCCGTCGAGTCGATGAGGTTCATCATCGTGGCGTAGGTCGAGACGTAGACCCGCCCCTCGCCGTTGCGGTCGTTCAGAAGGTTGACGGGCGTCGTGTCGGCGAGCAGCGACGTGAAAGCGCTTGCCGCCTGGTTCACCAGGGCGGTGCGGTCGGCAAGGAACAACACTCGCTTGGCCCAGTTCGCCCGGATGAGGACGTCGGCCAACGCGATGACGGTCCGGGTCTTGCCAGCCCCGGTCGCCATGACCACGAGCGCCTTGCGCTGGTGCTCCTCTTCGAACGACTCGCAGATCCGGCGGATCGCTCGCTCCTGGTAGAAGCGTCCGGCGATGTCGGCATCGACCTCGATGTCGGCGAGGCGTCGACGGGTGTCGCGCCGCTGCACCATGAGCTGGAGTTCGTCCCTGGTGCGGAACCCAGCGGTCTGGCGGGGCGTCGACACGGTGTCGTCCCAGATCCAGGTCTCGAATCCGTTCGAGTAGAAGATGACCGGACGACGGCCGTACATCGCCTCCAGTGCGTCGGCGTACAGCTTCGCCTGGTGCTGACCGACGGTCGCATCCCGTCGGGTCCGCTTGGCCTCGACGAGCGCGAGCGGCGCTCCGTCGTCGCCCCACAGCACGTAGTCGACGCGGCCCTTACCGGACTCGCTCGGCATTCCGGTGACCTCGAACTCGCGGTCGCGAGCAGCGTCGAGGCTCCATCCGGCTTCGCGGAGCGCCAGGTCGATGAGGAGGTCGCGCGTTTCGGACTCGGAGTAGTCGTGATCGTCGGGCACGGCAGAGGCGCGTGCCTTCGCCAACTCCACGTCTGCTCGGAGCCGCTCGATCTCGGCGGCCAGCGCTGCGTTCTCCTCGGCGAGCTCCCGCTCGCGCTGCAGTGCCGCAGCGTTGGCGGCCGCCTCTGCCTCGAGCTCGCGGATCCGGGCCGCCGTCGTCGCCGGTGACGGTCCGGGTCGGGGGAGCGATGCGGGGTCGAACTTCAGACCGGGCTCGGGCTTGGTGCCCCGGATGTACGTGCGGCCGAACCAGTACGTGAACTCCCAGAGGTGGGAGACCGCCGTGACAGCGTCCCGGTTGCTGAGTGGTGTGCCCTCGTGGGCAGCGCGATTGCCGAGGCGGATCGCCTCCCTCGCCTTGAGGAACACCGCTTGCGGCATCTGATCCTTGAACGACGGCTCGTGGAGCAGTGCGCTCAGGTTCGAGTCGTAGGGACGCTTCAGCGATCGGTCGTGATCGAATGCCCACGTCACCGCTGCTTCGATCGCGAGGCGGGCGTAGAAGCAGGACG
Organism: uncultured Acidimicrobiaceae bacterium; assembly: GCA_937868025.1. The sequence goes on along the minus strand of CALMLJ010000227.1, from coordinate 1,102 downwards.
TCCGGGCGTCGCGGAGGGCGTCGGCACCTGCCCTGACGGCGTGGCCGTGTACTGGCGCGAACTCGTCCCTCAGGAAGTCGAAGGGCGTCGCCACCTCGCCGAGGATAACGGAACTATCGCCGATCTGGTGGGGTCGTCGAACGCCCTTCTCGACGGTGGCGGGCCTGGTGACACCGGGAGCAGCGGAGTTCGGTTTCCTCCACGAGGGTCCGTTTGGTCTGCTCGAAGGCGGGGACGTGATCGTGTTGGAGGAAGTCGCTGCTGCCGCAGTCGACGCACTGACGGTCGCGCTCCTTGACGACGAGCTTCTGTCGCTCGGTGTGGTGACGGTGTCTACCGGACACGTTGATCGGGTGGCTCTCGGCGTCGTGGATCATCGCCCGGAGTGCCGAGGTGTCCGCGATCCGCTCGACGATCGAGCCGCCGATGGGCGTGCCGTCATCGAGGGTGCAGCCGTCGGCTCGGACGTGGAGGACGACCTCGGTGACCACGTTGCTTCCGCCGGCGCTGACGATGTCGACGAGTGCGTCGACCCGCTGCTGGGCCAGCGACGCCCACCGTGGGTGGGATTCACGCGACGCGGTTGCGTCGTTGCCACCGTCAGTGACATCGACCGGCTCTCGGCCGTCGCTGCGCATGACGTGCTCGTCGACCGCGGCGGTGAGGATCGCGGCCTGCTCCGGAGTCATGCGGAGGGACGCGGTGACCATACCGTCGGGTTCGGTGCGCCAGCGGAGCCCACGGTCGTGGCGATGACGGCGATCTCGTTCGTGTTCGTCCTCGTTGCGGGCCGACCACGCTGCCAGCGCTCGTCCGAGGTCGCCGGCCGGCGTGCGTTCGGCGATCTCGAGGAGCTCGGCCTCGTTCGCGGCGGTGGCGACGCGGGTGAGCGAACGGACCTTGGTGAACGACAGGTCGCCGTTCGCGAACGCCAGGCTCGTCGTGGGCAGCTCGGCGAGCGCTCGGCCGATACGGAGCCACTCGCGGGCTGTGCCGATCTCGATGTCGAGCATGGCGCCGATCCAGTGGGCACACGTCGGCGAACCATCGAGCGCCCATTCGCCGGAGTCGTCGAGTTCGACGCTCAGCGCGATGAGTTGTG
>CALMLJ010000226.1 GCA_937868025.1 uncultured Acidimicrobiaceae bacterium | reverse complement strand
CCGTCCATAGGACCTCGGGACGCCGGCGCGCACGCTGATCGTGTCGCCGACGGCGACTGTGCCTTCGATCACAGCGTCAGGCCTTGAGGTGGGTCCGGTACTCGTTGAGGCCGGTCGACAGCTCGAGTGCTGCGTCGTTGTCTCCTCGGCGCATGGCGGCGTCGATCTCGCGGAGGTACTCGGCTTCGATCTCGTCGACCGTTGCAGCTTCGGGGCGGCGGTCGGGCGTCATCGCCTGGTCCCGGCGGTCGCGAACTGGGCAAGGTGGCATTCGGTTGCCGTCTTGTCAGTGCGGAGCCGGAGGATGCGCGGCTGGATCATCGTCGGGTTCGCAGGGTCGAGGACGTATTGGAATCGAACCTCGACGACGTCGCCGACTGCGACGGTCGCCTTGCCGATCGTGGAGGCCCGGCCGACGATGACCTCACGGCCGCCGGGGCCCTGGACCGCGAGCGTCACCGACGCCTTCTCGGTGGCGACGTCAGTGACGTAGCAGTCGGCCTCGTTGATGAACTTGTGCTTGCGAAGCCCGTTGCCGCGGTGCCCGTAGCTGTAGCGGGCGTTGCGTTCCCGGAAGATGAGGCCTTCGCCCTGGGTGTCGGTGACGTTGTCGAGCAGGAGGTTCTTGTCGCGGCTGGCGGGACCGTAGACGGGGACGAGCTGGACGTGATCAGAGGCGAGCATGGCGACGATCACGGTGAGGGCTTCGTGCCGCTCGAAGAACGGGGTGTCGGTGGTGACGTACCCGTTGGCTTCTGCGAGGTCGAACAGGTGCAGAGTCCGGTTGACGATCTCGCCGTCGAACACCCAGCGGCCGGACGTGAACGCCGTGAATGGGGCGAGCATGTCGGCGGTGAGGTTGGTGGTCTTCGGCTGCCCGGAGCGATTGAGGGCGACGACTTGTCCGTCAGTGACCACGACGAGAAGGCGATCACCGTCGACCTTCTCCTGTGCGACCCAGCGGGGGTCGGTAAGAAGGTCATCGAGGCTGTCCGCGGTTTCGGCGAGCTGGGGGATCGGCGTCGACGAGTTGTCGACGCGCCGTGTCGCGAGGATCCCGGTGGTGGTGAGAGCGTCTTCGATGTCGGCCTGGGTGCTTTCAGGGGCGGCGACGTCGGCGGTCAGGGATGCTGCACGGGCAGCGGCCTCGTCGCGCTTGCGGTCCGTGTCCGATGCGGCCGCATCAAGGGCTGCGGTGCTGCCGGCGATGTTGGCGATGAACAGGCTGTCGAGTGCGAGCCCGTCGAGGGCGACCGATGTCGTGGTGAAGCGGGCGGCTGCGTGAGGGAGGTAGCCCTTGGCCTTCTTGGCGTTGGCTTGCTTCTGGGCGAACGCGTTGGCGGCGTCGAGGTCGGGGTAGGTGGTGGCCTTCAACTGGCCGGAGGTGCCGGTTCGGCCGTACTGGACGAGAGCGTGGCCTTCGCCGCCGTCGGACCAGGTGAAGACTCTGTAGAACTTGTCGCTGCTGCCAGCCTGGAATCGGAGTTCAAATGCTTCGACGGTGATGGTGTGGCTCATGGAGAACATGTGGTCCGACCACGGTTGGTTCCCGCCCAGGAAGAACCGGGAGGGCCGGTAGGGCTGGGTCGGCAGCGTCGCTCGAATGATCTTGGAGGTCCGACCTCGAACGCGCTTAGTACGTAGCTCCGATAGCTGCGGTTCAGAGCGTTGCGGGGGTCGTCACCCGGGCTGGTTGGTCCAGCGGACTTTCACGTCTTCGCCGGCGGGGAAGTA
>CALMLJ010000225.1 GCA_937868025.1 uncultured Acidimicrobiaceae bacterium | reverse complement strand
CTTCGGTGTTCACGATCACTCCATCGTCGCGCCGACCCGATGTCCGACGGGTGCGCGCCGAAGTTCTCGACGGAGGCGGCGGCCTGGCCCGGGCGTTGGGTTCTGAGCGTTGGGTGAATCTTCCCGATCCGGCGCCGAAGCCGCCGATCCGGATCTCACTGTCAGGACCCTCTGCGATACTGAACCCATGACGAACACCAGTTCGTATCGATCGCAACTCGCCAGTCAACTCCGAGACGCCGCCGCCCCCGTACGCACCCTGCTGGGTGATCTGTCCCCGGCTGATGTGCCGTTGCCGTACGCCGTCGACATCTTGGACGCGTTCATCGAACTCGAACGCCTCGCCGCCTCCGGCCGGGTCCTCATCGCAGCCCGAGCCGCCGAAGCGGACGCCTGGCGCCGCGACGGCTGCCCATCTGCGGCAGCCTGGTTGGCGTTACGCCAAGGCACCGACACCGGCCGGGCCCGCGCCGATCTGGAAACATCCCAACAACTCGGTGGGCTCACGGGCACCGCCGACGCGGTGCGCAACGGCGAACTCTCACCCCAACAAGCCGGCGCCGTCGCCGCGGGAGCGTCAGTCAACCCCGCTGCAGAGGACGACCTGCTCGAGACCGCCAAATCCGATTCGCTCCGTCACACGAAAGAAGAAGCGGCGCGGCGGAAGGCCGAGGTCGAAGGGGAAGAATCGAAAGTCGAACGCGAACGCAAAGTACGCGCCGGGCGGAAGACGTACTGGTGGTCCAAAGGCGGACGCTGGTGCATGTACGCCGAAGGACCACTCGCCGAGGGTGCCGAACTGCAACAAGCCCTGGAGAACCGAATCGGGGAAATCCACCGCGAACGCCGCAACGGTCAACGCGAAGGCCGCGAACAGTACGCCTACGACGCACTCGTCGACCTCGTGTGCGGACGCACCCCAACCACCAGCGACAGCGACGGCGACAGCGACGGCGACGGCGACAGCACCGATACCGACAAGGCCGACGGCGCCCGCAACGGTGGCCGGGGTACGGGCGGTCGCCGTCGGCGGACTCGCGAGTCGGTGCGCCGCCTGATGCTCGTCCGGGTTGATCTCGCCGCGTTGATCAACGGCGCGGTGGGTGACGGTGAGGTGTGTGAGATCCCCGGCATCGGCCCGATCTCGGTCGAACAAGCCCGCACCATGTTCGGCGACTCGATCCTGCGCCTCATCACAACCAACGGCACCGCCGTCATCGACGTCGTGAACCCGGCCCGCAAACCCACCGAAGCACAACGCATCGCCAAACTCTGGACCGACCCGAAATGCTGCGTCGCCGGCTGCAACCGCACCGTCGACCTCGAATACGAGCACCGCGAGGACTACGCCAGAACCCAACACACCGTGTTGGTCGAGTCCGAACACATGTGCACGTTCCACCACCAACTCAAAACGTTGGAGAACTGGCAACTCGTCGACGGAACCGGCCGCCGCGCGTTCGTCGACCCCACCGACCCCCGCCATCCCCATCACATCCCGGACCCGCCGGACCCACCGGCCCGGGGCACCCCAGCCACGCCAGCCACCCCCGACCTCCGCGCTCGTCACGCCGCAGCGCGGCGCGCCGCCCGCACGCCCACGCAGCACACGACACCGGGGCGACTGTTCGAAACCGGGTGAGTCGGACCGGCAGCCCACACGGTAGGTTCGCCCGCCGTGGACCGGGTCGTCGACCAACTCCGTGAGCTCGTCCCGGCGCTCGCGTTCCTGTTGGCGGGGGTCCCGTTGGCGGCGTTGCTCGACCGCCTCGGGTTCTTCGAGTCGGTCGCCAACCTCGTGGTCGGGCGGTCGACGCGCGGCACCCCGGTCGCCGCGCTGTGGGCGCTGGCGGCGGCGACGACGGTGGTCCTCAACCTCGACACCACGATCGTGCTCCTCACGCCGCTCTACCTCCGACTCGCGCGGCGTACCGGTACCGACGAGGTCGCCGCTGCCGTCATCCCACTCGTGCTGGCCGGGTTGGCGTCGTCGGTGCTCCCGGTGTCGAACCTCACCACGCTCATCGCTGCCGAGCACTACGACCTGGGCACCTCGAACGTGATGGCTCACCTTGGAGTGCCGAGCATCGCTGCCGTCACGGTCGGATGGTTGGCCTACCGGCGACGCCACCCGGCGCGGTTGCCGGTGGTCGCTCCGGGCCCGGTCGATCGGCGGGCCCTGCGCTGGGGCGGCGCCGTGGTCGCCGGGCTGCTCGTCGGGTTCGTCCTCGGCCCGGCCGTGGGCATCGACGCGTGGATGGTGGCGCTCACTGCCGACGTGGTGCTGATCGCCCTCACCCGAGGGGTTCCGTGGCGGGAGGTACCGCTGGCCACGGCCGTCCTGGTCGCCGCAGTGGCCGCTGTCGTCGCCGCGACCGTGCCCATCGGGGCGGCCGACTGGTTGGCCGAGCACGGAGACGGCGCAGCGATCGGGGCGACCTCCCTCGCGGCCGCAGCGGCAGCGGGTGCTGTCAACAACCTTCCGGCCCTGCTCGCATCGTTGGGGACGACGACGCGCATCGGATGGGCCGGTTGGGCGTGGCTGCTGGGCGTCAACGCCGGCGCGGTACTGGTGCCGACCGGAGCGCTCGCGAACCTGCTCTGGCTCCGCATCATGGGCGCCGAGGGCGCACCGGTGACCTGGTCGCGCTACGTGGTCGCCGTCGTCCCGATCGCGCTCCCCGGATTCCTCGCCGCGATCCTCGTGCTGATCGCCCACCACGCCGTCGGAGTCGGGCCGTGATCGTCTGATCGATCCGACGGTCGAGCCGCCGAATCGAGGTCTGCGAATCGAGGCCCGCGGATCGAGGTTGTCGGATCGATCGGGCCGTGGGTAGAATTCCGACCAACATGATCGGGATTAACGACAAGGGCGGAACGGATCGGGGCAGCGTGGTGTTCGTGCACGCGCACCCCGACGACGAAGCCATCTTCACGGGCGGAACGATCGCGGCGCTCTCCCGCGCCGGGTACCGCACCGTTGTGCTGATGGCGACGTCGGGCGAACTCGGGTCCCGCGTCGGCGGCGACCGCTCGACCACCGACGTCGCGGCGCGACGCCGCGCCGAAGCCGAACGCTCGTGCGCCGTCCTGGGTGTCGACCGCCTGGTCTTCCTCGATCACGTCGACTCCGGCATCGACGACCGCGCGACGCAGCGCCCGTGGGGGGCCTACGTCGACGTCGAGCTCACCACCGCCGCCGAGCAGATCGCGGCGATCGCCACCGAAGAACGCGCCGTCGCCATCGTGACCTACGACGACCACGGGGTGTACGGCCACCCCGACCACGTGCAGGTGCACGACGCCACGATGCTCGCCGCCGATCTCGCCGGCATCCCCACGCGGTACCTCGCCACAGTCGACCGGGAGTACCTCCACTTCGTCGAGTCCCACCTCGTCGACCACGCCGGCGACGCCGTCCCGTCGATCCGCCCCATCGGCTCGGCCACCGTCGAGATCACGACCACGGTCGCGATCCACGACCTGCTCGACGTCAAGCAGCGTGCCATCGCCGCACACGAGAGCCAGATCGGTTCCGACCCCTGGCTCGGGGTCCCCAACGACTTCGCCGATGTCTACGGCTACGAGTGGTACGTCCGCGTCGGCCCCGAGGGTCCGATCGACACGTTGTCGTCCAGCCCCGACGAACTCCCGGCGATCGGCGAGGTTCCGGCCCCGGCCCCGGCCCCGGCCCCGAGGACACCCCAGCTCGGTCCCGACGAGCTGGCCGAGATCGCCGCCGGGCTGGCCACGGCCGCCCGTTTCAGCCCGCTTCCCGAGATCGACCCCGAGATCCGTCACTGGTGGCGACTCCTCGCGACCGACTCGTTCGACGCCTGGCTCATCGGCTGGCCGACGGGCGGAGCCGTGACGCCCCACGACCACGGCGGCTCGGTCGGCGCGTTCGCGGTCGTGGCCGGTGAGCTCACCGAGGTCGTCTTCGACGACGGGGTCGAGCACCGCAACCGCCTCACCGCCGGGCAAGCCCGCGGGGTCCCGGTCGACGCGGTGCACGACGTCGTCAACGAACGCGAGCAGCCGGCGATCAGCGTGCACGTCTACTCGCCGCCGCTGTCGTCGATGGCCTACTACGACGTCGACGGACGCACGACGCTCCGCGTCGAGCCCGTGGAGGACGAGCGCGCCGTCTGGACGAATCCCGGCGACACCGGTCGCGCCGCCCGGTCCGACCGGGTCGATACTCGCCGCGTCGCCGACGTGTCGGCGGCGAGCGATACCGTCGGACCGTGACCGACGCGGCACCGTCCACCGACTTCGACGCGCTGCCCGCCATCGACCTCCTCCTGGCCGAGGTGCGGTCGCAATCGGGGCATCGCCCGACCCCGGCCGACCTGCCGGCGATCGTCGCTGCCGGAGGGCTCGTGGTGGACACCCGCCCGGTCGAACTCCGTGAGGCCGACGGCGCGATGACCGGCGCTGTCGTCGTCGATCGCAACAAGCTCGAATGGCGCCTCGACCCGACGAGCCCCCATCGCCTCCCCGAGGTGACCGGTCACGACCAGACGATCGTCGTCGTCTGCGACGAGGGATACGCGTCGTCGCTCGCGGCCGACACGCTGCGCCGGCTCGGTCTCGTCAACGCGACCGACCTCGACGGTGGCTACCAGGCCTGGCGGCGGTGGTCGGCAGGCTGAGCCCGGCACACGTCGCGACGATGCACTGCGTCAGGTCGCAGCGGATGCCCGGTCGAAGCGGGCGCACAGGACGGCGATGTCGTCACGCTGCCGACCCGAGCCGCCGACCTCCCTCAGCAGCAGATCGGCCAGTTCCTCGCACGGGACCGTTTGATGCCGTCGCATCGTGTCGACGAGCAACTCGAGGCCGGCGTCGATGATCTCGGAGCGCTTCTCGATCAGGCCGTCGGTATAGAGGCACACGGTGAGCCCGGCATCGTCGATCGCCACGGTGGCCTCGGGCCGGGCCGCGGGGTACACGCCCAACGGTCGTGACAGCGCCTGATCGAAGAGCCCGCCCCCGCCGGAGGGATCGTGCCAGGCCGGTGGCGGATGACCAGCGACCGAGTACCGCAACGACCGGTGGTCGGCGTCGACGACGACGATGGCGGAGGTCGCGAAGCGGCACGCGGGAACGAGCGCAGCGAAGTCGTCGAGCAGCTCGAGCACCCGGGCCGGCGAGGTCGTCGTCGCCGACAGCGCCCGAACGGCGCTGCGGAGCTGGCCCATCGCGCTGGCAGCCTCCAGCCCGTGGCCGACCACGTCGCCGATCACCAACATGACCGAGCCGTCGTCGACGGGCAGCA
>CALMLJ010000224.1 GCA_937868025.1 uncultured Acidimicrobiaceae bacterium | reverse complement strand
GCCGGCCTGCGTCCCCTCGGGCCGTTGGTGCCCATCACCGCCAGCTTCGTGACCGAGGCGTCGCCCGCCGAGGTGCACGCCGGGCTCGAGGCCGAGTTCGAGCGGCTCGAGTGCGTCGCGAACTGGGTCGAGCCGACGGTCGCCCAGACCGAACGCAACGGCATGCGGGGCATCGTCACCATCTACCCGAACCCCGCCGCGCTCACCGATCTCGACGGCACCCCGCTCTTCCCCGGCGTCGCCCCTGGCCACGTTGTGGTCAAGATGCTCGCCTTATGACCTCGGCCACCTCCGCTCAGGTTCGCTCCTTCGTCCCTCAGGAGCTTCTTACGCTGCGGTACCTCGGCTGATCCGACTCTCAACACGAGCGGCCCCAGGCGTAACTTGAGGGGATGGCTCCCCGATTCGACCTCGTGGGCATCGTCGTCGCCGACATGTCCGCCTCGCTCGCCTTCTACCGTCGCCTCGGCTTCGACATCCCCGCGGATGCCGATGGCGAACCGCACGTCGAGGCGACCCTGCCGAACGGCGTCCGCTTCGCGTGGGACCTCCGCTCGGTGATCACGTCGTTCGACACTGATTGGACCCCGTCGAGCGGCGGTCCCGGCATCACGCTGGACTTCATCTGCGACTCCCCCGCCGACGTGGACGAGACGTACGCGTCGCTCGTCGCATCGGGCGCCGGTGCCCATCACGAGCCCTGGGACGCCTTCTGGGGCCAGCGGTACGCCACCGTCGTCGACCCCGACGGCAACCACATCGATCTCTTCGCCAACCTCTAACCCGAGTTAACGCGACCCGCCACCCACGTTTCGCGGGTACTTGTCCTCACCAGGTGGCGACAACTACCCGCAGAACCCGCCGGCGCGTTGGCGGCCGAGGCGATGACCGAGCTACTCGGCCGCCCGGGGCAGGAGACGCAGGCCGAGTTCGGTGAGCTGGGCCGGATCGATGTCGGTCGGCGCCTGGGTCAACGGGTCGCTTCCCGACTGCGTCTTGGGGAAGGCGATGACCTCACGGATGTTCTCCTCGCCCACCAGCAGGGCGACGAGCCGGTCGATGCCGAACGCGAACCCGGCGTGCGGCGGCGGTCCGAACCGGAACGCGTCGAGCAGGAACCCGAACTTGAGCTGCGCCTCCTCGTTGGAGATGCCGAGCAGCTCGAACACGCGCTGCTGGATGTCACCGCGGTGGATTCGGACCGAGCCCGAGCCCAACTCCCAGCCGTTGAGGACGAGGTCGTAGGCCTGCGACCGCACGTCGAGCAGCTCTTGGGGCGAACCGTCGAGGAGACCGAAGTCGTCCTCGTGGGGCATCGTGAACGGGTGGTGCGCCGACACCGGCTTGCCCGTGGCCTCGTCGACCGACTCGAACAGCGGGAAGTCGACGACCCACAAGAAGTTGAGGCCACCCTCGTTGACCGGCGGCTTGCCGATGTCGATGCGGAGGAGGCCGAGCACGTGGCGGGTCTTGGGGCGCTCGTCGGCCACGATGAGCAGCAGGTCGCCCGTCTCGGCACCGGTCGCGGTGACCAACGCTGCCTTCTCGTCGTCGCTCAGGAACTTGGCGACCGGGCTGTCGAGCTCGCCGGCCTCCTTGACGCGCATCCAGACCAGGCCCTTGGCACCCCAACGCTTGGCCTTGTCGGTGAGCTCGTCGAGGCGACTCCGGGTGAACTCGGCGCCACCGGGCACCCGGATGCCCTTGACGCACGGGGCCTTGAACGCGTTGAACCCCGTCGACGCGAACACCTCGGTGAGCTCGATGAGTTCGAGCCCGAAGCGCACGTCGGGCTTGTCGGAGCCGAACCGCTCGGCGGCCTCGAGCCACGTCATGCGCGGGATATCGCCGATCGTCTCACCCGTCACCGCCTCGACCACGGCAGCGACGGTCGTCGAGATGGCGTTCAACACGTCGTCCTGGCTCGCGAAGCTCATCTCGGCATCGAGCTGCATGAACTCGAACTGCCGGTCGGCGCGGAGATCCTCGTCGCGAAGGCAACGGGCGATCTGGTAGTAGCGATCGATGCCACCGACCATGCAGAGCTGCTTGAACAGCTGCGGCGACTGCGGCAGCGCGTAGAACGAACCGGGCTTGAGGCGGCTGGGGACCACGAAGTCGCGGGCGCCCTCGGGCGTCGATGCGATGAGCATCGGGGTCTCGACCTCGAGGAACCCCTGGCCCTCCATCGCCCGGCGAATCGCCGAGTTGACCGTCGCCCGTGTGCGCAGGTTGCGCTGCATCTGGTCGCGGCGCAGGTCGAGGTAGCGGTGGCGCAGGCGGATGCCCTCGTCGGTCTCACGACGATCGTCGAGCTGGAACGGGGGCGGCTCGGCCGCCGAGAGCACCTCGACGGTGCAGTCCTGCAGCTCGACCTCGCCGGTGGCGAGCTTGGGGTTCAACCACTGCTCTTCGCGGGCCACGACGGTGCCGGTGACCCGCACCACGTACTCGCTGCGCAGGTCCGCTGCGCCGTCGACGACGCACTGCACGATGCCCGTGTAGTCACGCAGGTCGACGAACGCGAGGTGCTCGGAGTGGACGCGCCGGGAGGCGACCCACCCGCAGACGGACACCGTCCGGCCGACGTGCTCGGGGCGGAGCTCGCCGCACATGTTGGTGCGGAGGTGGGTGGGCAGGTGCGCGAGGAGGTCGGGGCGCGGCAACAAGGTCGAATCGATCACGAACCGAGCCTACCGGCGCCGGTGGATCTCCTCGGCAAGGCGGCCCGCCTGCTCGGGAACCACCGGGCCGAGGTCGACCTCCCAGGTGGTGTCATCGCGTTGGTCGGCGACCTCGACCACGTTGGGCCGATCGGCGTCCTTGCCCAACCGGATGATGAAGCGCGGGTTGACCCGCTTGGCCCGATCCATCTGCTTGCGGGGGTTGTGCTGGTTGAGCGCTCGGTCGACCCCGATGCCGTGTCGGCGGAGGCCCAGCATCAACTCTCTCGGTGCCGGGTGGTTGTCGCCGAAGGTCACGACGAACGCGTCGAGGGCGAATGAGGCCAGCGGGGCGACCTCCTCGGCGCGCAGCGCGAGCAGGATGCGCTCGATGCCCGAGCCGAACCCGACGCCGGGGGTGGACGGTCCACCGAGCGCCTCGACCAGGCCGTCGTAGCGGCCACCGCCGCCGATGGTCGACTGTGCGCTCTCGAGGGCGTCGCTCACGATCTCGAACACGGTGTGCGTGTAGTAGTCGAGGCCACGGACGAGCCGGGGTTCGATGTCGAACGGGATCCCCGCCTCGAGGACGCCGTAACGCACCCGTTCGAACCGGTCGCGGTCCGACTCCGAGAGATGGTCGACGAGGCGCGGCGCCTCCTCCACGACCGGGAAGCTCTCGGCGAACTTGGTGTCGAGCACCCGCATGGGGTTGCGCTGCACCTTGTCGCGATCGGTCGGGTGCAGGTCGTCGAGCCGCGACTCGAGGTAAGTGCGAAGCATCTCCTGGTAGCGGACGCGGGTCTCGCGCTCCCCCAGGGAGTTGAGCTGCAGACGGACCCGCCGTAGACCCAGCCCGCCGTCGTCCCGAGACTGGGTGTAGAAGTCCCAGAGACCGACGATCAACTCGACGTCGATGTCGGGATGGTCGGATCCGAAGCACTCCGCGCCCAGCTGATGGTGCTGGCGGTACCGGCCGGCCTGGGTGTTCTCGTGACGGAAGTGCTGCGAGGTGTACCAGACCTTCCACGGCGTCAACGGCCGATGCTGGATGAAGGAGCGGGCCACGCCGGCGGTGGACTCCGGCCGCAACGCGATGGTGGACCCGTCCTTGTCGACGAAGTCGTACATCTCCTTCGTGACGACGTCGGTCCCCTCGCCCACGCGGGTGAACACCGCCAGGTCCTCGAGGATCGGCGTCTGGATGTAGCCGTAGCCGGCGCGGCCGAATTGGCGGCGGAACCGATCGACGACCTCCAGCCACTCCTCGGACTCCGGTGGGAGGAGGTCGTGCATCCCCTTGAGGGACTGGTACTTGGGTTGTGCCACGACCGCCAACGCTACCCGCGAGTCTCAACTCACGATGCCGACCGAGCGCCGAAGACCACCGACGCGGAGGATTGAACCGGAACGCACGGAGGACGTGCGCGGCGGTTCAAAGCTCTGCCGCCCCAACGGGCTCAGCGGCGGCGGCTGCGCTTGCTGATGTTGTCGAGCGTGAACAGGATCGCCAGGACGCAGTAGACGATCACCACGATCATCACGGTCAGGCCGAAGTGCTGCGGCTTCGAGGGATCGGCGGTGTCGAGCGGCGCGACGACCGGATACATGGCACCGGCGGCGATGGCCCCGATGATCAGCAACATGATGCGACGGTCCACGTTCGCAGTCCTTCCCGTGCCGTACCGGCGCTACCCGAGCGCCTTGATGATGACGGATGCCACCCAGCCGACGGCGAACGCCCCCGGGATGGTGAGGACCCACGCCCACACCACCTGGCCGGCGACCGCCCAACGAACGGCCGACATCCGCTTCTGCGTGCCGACGCCGACGATGGCGCCGGTGATCGTGTGCGTCGTCGACACCGGGATGCCGACCGCCGAGGCGAAGAACAGCATGAGCGCTGCGCCGGTCTCGGCGGCGAACCCGCCCACGGGCTGCAGCCGGGTGATCTTCGAGCCCATCGTCTTCACGATGCGCCACCCGCCCGACAGGGTGCCGAGAGCGATCGCCGAGTGGGCCGCCAACACGACCCAGAGCGGGACGTCCTGGGTGGCGGAGGCATGCCCGGTCGAGACCAGCAGCACCAGGATGATGCCCATCGTCTTCTGGGCGTCATTGGCACCGTGACCCAGGCTGAACGCGGCCGCCGAGAGGAGCTGACCGCGTCGGAACCCCCGGTTGAGGCCGTCGACGTTCTTCACGCGGTAGCAACACCACGAGATGATCAGCGAGATGATGAGCCCCAACGCCAGGCCGATGAGCGGCGACAGGATGATGAACGCTGCGATCTTGCGCATGCCGTCGGCCACCAGCACGTCGAAGCCGCCCCGGGCGACCGCAGCTCCGGCCATGCCACCGACGAGCGCGTGTGAGGACGACGACGGCAACCCGAGGTAGAAGGTGGCCAGGTTCCATCCGATCGCACCGAGGAGCCCGGCGAAGATCGCACCGACGGTCAGGACGTTCGACAGCGGGTCGACCACGTCCTTGGCAATGGTGTTCGCAACCTCGGTTCCGAAGACGGCGAACGCGATGAAGTTGAAGAACGCCGCCCAGAACACGGCCAGCTGCGGCGACAGGACCCGCGTCGACACCACGGTCGCGACGGAGTTGGC
>CALMLJ010000223.1 GCA_937868025.1 uncultured Acidimicrobiaceae bacterium | reverse complement strand
ACCACGACGACCACCGCTGCGCCAAGCGATCTCTGCGCCGAGCTCACGGCGAAGCAGGCCCTCAACCCGCCGAAGTACGACCGCAACACCTACTGGAACCGGCCCGCCGCCTGCTTCCAGACCCGACCCGACTCCGCGCAGTGGGCCTACCGGTGGTGGAACTTCGCAAACGTCCCCGGCCGAACGAACCCGGCCCACCGCGGGGAGATCGCCGTCAGCTTCGACGAGTACAGCACCCCCGTCTACGACAAGGCGGACGCCACCGGCACAGCCCGCGTGTTCACCACCGGCTGGGGATACGGCCACAACCTCGGCGCCGACAACTCGCTGCCCTGGAACCCTTCCTGGGAGCCAGCCCCCGGCAACGACGCCGAGCTCATCATCAAGGAACCGTCCACCGGCCGGGAATGGGGACTGTGGCTCCTCCAGAAGATCAACTGGAGCTCCTGCCTCACGCTGGAGAACCTGTTCGCCGGCTACCAACCAGGAGTCGACCTCTGCGCCGGAGCAGCGAGCATCGGGCGCAACCCCGACGGGACGGTCAGCAACTACTTCACCGACAGCGGATTCGCCGACCCCAGCACCGGTCGTGGCATGGGGGCAATCCAGGGAATGGCGCTCCTGCCGACGCTCGATGAAATCGAGAACGGCTCCATCAACCACGCCCTCAACATGGAGACCTACGCGACCATGTTCGGCCCCGCCTGCACGGCCGCCCAGCTCGGAACGCCCGCTGCCGGCGTCGACTGCGGGTTCGCCGTCACGCCCGCAACCCGCCTCGAGTTCTGGCAAGGTCCAGCCACCGCCGAGTGCGGTCCCGTCGCCCAACAGAACACTTCGGCTGGCCGCTCGATGACCGTTCCCGAAGGGATGCGCTTCGTCATCGACCTCTCCGACGCCGAGATCGAGACCTGGCTCGACGGGCGTGGATACACCGGAGCGAAACGGAACACGGCCCGCATCTTCGCCGTGGCGCTCCGCGACTACGGCTGGATCATCTCCGACACAACCTGCTGGACGAGCGCCACCGCGGTGGAAGGTGTCGCCAACCCCCAGGCTCGAGCTCGTTGGGCCGCCCTCGGCGTCACCAACATCACACCCCAGGCCAACAGCGAGTTCCTCCAAGGCCTCGTCCCAGCCGAATCAAAGGTGCGCACGATCGAAGGCCCCGACGGCGTCATCCGCACCAACCCCTAGACCGCCGGCCCCCGCCCCCCTCCCCTCCATCGGGCGGGGGCCGGCGGCTACCGACCCACATGTGTTCTATGCCTCATCGCATCGACGACCAGTGGGAACTCAGCGCAGCGTGCGCCGACAGCGGAGCCGAGTCCGCGCGACTGTTCTTCTCGGACGACCCCACTGAAATCGCCACGGCGAAACAGGTCTGCGCGCTCTGCCCCGTGATCACCGAGTGCCTCGACACCGCCATCGAGAACCGTGAGCAGTGGGGTGTGTGGGGCGGACAGCTGTTCATCGACGGACGCATCGCCTCGATCAAGCGTCGGCCCGGCCGACCGCCAGCGGTGCCCCGCCCCGACGACGAGATTCCGATGCTGCCCGTGCCCGACCGTCACCGGCACCTCCTCTCGCAGTGACGACGCGCCCATAGCCACGCCGGCGCCACATAGGGCAACCCGACGAGCCACCGAAAGGCCAGGTGCCCATGGACCAGCGTCCGACCTCAATCCACCAACCGCACGACGGCGAGACCGAACGAGTCGACCAACCGCCGGCGCCGATCGACGAAGCCATCGGTGCCGCCGGGGCCGGCGCAACCGACGATCTCGACGAGGACGACCCAGACCTGGACGCTCGCATCGCGACGATCGTGCGCTCACATCTCGCCAAGCTGGACCCACTCGACCCGCAGCTCACCGACAAGTGCGCAGCGATCCTCGCCGAGGTCATCGTCACGTCGATGGCCACGGGCCTCCGGTTCAGGGTCCCCTTGGTCGCCGACATGAGGGCCCACGTGTTCCGAGTGGCCGACGTCCGCGACATCCTGGCCCGGCGAGCAGCCGCATGACCGATCGGCGAACCTTCGTACTCGACACCAGCGTCCTGCTCGCCGACCCTCACGCCATCGACCGCTTCGACGAACACCACGTCGTCGTGCCCGTCGTCGTCATCACCGAACTCGAGCAGAAGCGCACCCATCCCGAGCTCGGCTGGGCCGCACGCGAGGCGCTCCGCCGCCTCGAGCAGATCCGAGTCGAGTTCGGAGAGCTCCACACCGCGAATCGCAACGGCAAGGGCACTGTGCGCGTCGAGATGAACAATGTCGGCACAGCGAACCTGCCCGAAGCGCTGCGAACCGACAGCGCCGACACCAGGGTGCTCGCCGTGGCCCGCAACCTCGGAACGCGAGTCGACTGCGACGTCGTGCTCGTCACCAAAGACCTTCCCCTCCGCCTTCGCGCCGCGCTCGCCGACGTGACCGCCGAGGAGTACCAGTACGACCAGGTCACTCAGCAGTGGACCGGGATGATCGAGGTGACCGACCCGTCGCTGATGGATGAGCTCCAGGACAACGGCGACGCTCCGGCCGACTCGATCCCCGATCCGGTCGCCAACTGCGGCGTGATCGTCCGAGGCGACGGGCGGTCACGTTCGACAATCGGCCGGATCGTGTTCGCCGGGCCCCAGGACAAGGCGCCGACCGTGCAGCGGTTGGCCAACCGTCAACTGTTCGGCCTCAGGCCCAAATCTGCGCCCCAGAGAGTCGCCGTCGACCTCCTCACCGACCCCACCGTCGGCATCGTGTCAATCGGCGGCAAGGCGGGCACCGGCAAGTCGGTCCTCGCCCTCGCTGCCGGGCTCGACGCTGTGCTCGAGCAGGAAACCCATCGGCGCGTCCTGGTGTTCCGACCGATCCAGCCGGTCGGCGGTCAGGACCTCGGCTACCTCCCCGGCTCCGAGGCCGAGAAGATGGGCCCGTGGGCAGGCGCCGTCGACGACGCCCTCGAAGCAATCTGCGGCCCCGAGGTCCGCGCAGAAGTGCAGCGGCGCGGGCTCCTCGAAGTCCTCCCGCTCACCCACATACGCGGCCGTACCCTCACAGATTCGTTCGTCGTGATCGACGAGGCACAGAACCTCGAGCGCATGGTTCTGGTCACCGCCCTCACTCGCATCGGGAGCGGCAGCCGTGTCGTCCTCACCCACGACGTCGACCAGCGCGACAATCCCCACGTCGGACCGAACGACGGGGTGGCCGCAGTCATCGCGGCGCTCAAGGGCAGCCACCTGTTCGGCCACGTCACCCTCACCAAGACCGAACGCTCCCCTGTCGCCGCGCTGGTCGCCAACGCGTTCGGAGGCTGACCGTGGCGTCCACTCGGCTCGTCTCCAGGCAGGACCTCTCGGTCAACTTCGTAGCCGACACTGCTGACGGAATCGTCGAGGCGCGGTTCGTGCGACGCCGCGATGACTACTTCATCGCGTACGTGAGCTCGCAAACGGGGTGCAACAAGGGCTGCCGCTTCTGTCACCTCACCCAGAGCGGGCAGACCCGAGGGGTCG
>CALMLJ010000222.1 GCA_937868025.1 uncultured Acidimicrobiaceae bacterium | reverse complement strand
CGGGCGAGGCGCTGGTCGAAGGGCAGGCTGAGCGTGTACTCCCACAACTCGGCGGCGGGCCCTTCGGCGAATCGGCCGTGCCACAAGGGCTGTGCGGTGTGCTCGTTCTCGTCAGACATCGTTCTTCAAACTAGTGGTGGGTAGGTTGGGCCGGTGAGACTGATCCCCTTTGGAACGTCGTCGGGTCGCCCGACGCCGTCGCGGAACGTCAGCGGTCTCGGGGTCGACCTCGGCAGGGAGTGGATCCTCGTCGACTGCGGCGAAGGCACCCAGCAGCAGGTCATGCGCAGCCCGCTGAAGTTGTCGAGGCTCTCGGCGATCCTGATCACCCATCTCCACGGCGACCACGTGTTGGGGCTCCCCGGGTTGTTGGGCACGATGGGCATGGAGGGCCGCACCGCTCCCCTGCAGCTGGTCGGGGTCGACGGGATCGGTCGCTGGCTCGACGTGATGTGCGAGCTCCCGATCCTCGGGATCGACTTCCCGATCACGATCACCGAGCTGGTCGACGACACCCTCGCGGGCGCGGCCGGCGAGCCGCTCCACGTCGCCGATGTCGGTGGGTTTGCCGTGAGCGCGCTGGCGCTCCGCCACCGCGTACCGGCCTTCGGCTACCGGATCGTCGAACCGACGAGAAGCGGCCACCTCGATGTCGAGGCGGCCCGGGCGCTCGGCGTCATCGACGGCCCCGACCTGGGGCGGCTGCAGCGAGGCGAGACGGTGCCCGGCCGAACGGGCCCGGTGCATCCCGACCAGGTCGTCGGCCCCGACCGGGCCGGCCGCATCGTCACCGTGCTCGGCGACACCACTCGCTGCGCCGCGTCGGTCTCGCTGGCCCGCGACGCCGACCTGGTGGTCCACGAGTGCACCTACGCGAACCGCGACGCCGCCCTCGGGGAGCAGTGGAAGCACTCGACTCCCGCCGACGCGGCCTGGGTGGCAACCAGGGCCGGGGCGAGACGCCTGCTGATCAACCACTTCAGCTCCCGCTACGACGATCCGAACGAGCTGATCACCGAGGCCCGGGCCGATTTCCCCGACACCATCGCCGCCCAGGAACTCGAGCCGGTCGACATTCCGCTCCGCTGACCGGTTCTGTCCCGCGAGGGGATGCAGATTGCACGCGTTCGCGGGACAGAACGGGCGGCGTCGGGACAGAACGAGGGGCGTGAGTCAGGCCGAGCCGGTCCCCTGGATGGACGACCAGGTCTTCACGCTCAGGCCCCAGAGCTGCACGAAGCCCTCCGAGTCGGCGTGGCGGAAGCGATCGGCGGCGTCGTAGGTCGCGAGGCCGTAGTCGTAGAGCGACTTGGGTGCCCGGCGCCCGACCACGAAGCACTGGCCGCCGGCGCCGTCGACACCAGGGGTGAGCGCCAGGCGAACCTCGCCAGTGACGTACTGCTGGGACGACTCGATGAAGGCATCGAGCGCCTGCTTGAGGGGGCTGAACCACAACCCGTCGTAGATCAGCTCGGCGTAACGGTGCTCGAGCTTCATCTTCTCGCGGCCCAGGTCGCGTTCGACGGTGATCGACTCGAGGTCGGCGTGGGCCAGCATCAGCGCCAGGCCTCCGGGCGCCTCGTAGGTCTCACGGCTCTTGATGCCGACACGACGGTTCTCGACCATGTCGAGGCGGCCCCACCCGTAGGCGCCGACCACGCCGTTGAGGTGCACCACGATCTCGTGCAGCGGCATCCGGGCGCCGTCGACCGAGACCGGCACACCGGCCTCGAACCCGATGACGACCTCACGGCGCTCGGTCGCCGTGGGCTTGGTGAGTTCCCACACACCCGACGGCGGCTCGGCCCACGGGTCCTCCATCTCGCCGCACTCGATCGCACGACCCCAGAGGTTGTCGTCGATGGAGTACATCTTCTCCTTGGTCGCCCGGATCGGGATGTTGTGCTGGGCGGCGTAGG
>CALMLJ010000221.1 GCA_937868025.1 uncultured Acidimicrobiaceae bacterium | reverse complement strand
TAAACCCCTCGGTCCCTCACGGGACGTGTGGGTTCGAAACCCACCCCGGGCACCGATTTCTCGGGCTTTTCGCTCCGGCGAGCGGCTCGAACCGCGCCCAGATCGGCTTCGAATTCCAATCGCCACCCATTGACTCAGTATTGGTTGAGTTACTATGGTCCATCGCGTGACGGACCTTGCATCCATCGAAGCTCGTGCCGCCCGGCACGCGGCCCTCGGCGATCCGATCCGCCTGGCGATCGTCGACGAACTGGCGGTGTCGGATCGGGCACCGATCGAGCTCCGTGGCTTGGTCGGCCTCGAGTCGAATCTCCTCGCACATCACCTCGACGTGTTGGAAGAGGTGGGACTGATCAGTCGGTCGCGATCGAGTGGCGACGGTCGGCGCCGATACGTGCATCTGATCCGCGCCGCGCTCGATGGGCTGACGCCGGGGCGGCACATCCCGATCGGCCCGGCGTTGTTCATCTGTACGGCGAACTCGGCGCGCAGCCAACTCGCTGCGGCACTGTGGCGCGAACTCTCGGGCGAGTCCGGCGACTCGGCCGGCACCCACCCCGTCGACCGGGTCAACCCCGGAGCCGTCGCCGCCGCGAGTCGGGCCGGGCTCGACGTGGCAGGCGCAACCCCCCGCGAACTCACCGACGGGGAACGACTTCCCGGCCTCGTCGTGACCGTCTGTGACCGGGCACACGAGGAACTCGCCGGCGACGAGACCTGGTTGCACTGGTCGATCCCCGACCCGGTCCCGCTCGGCACCAAGGCGGCCTTCGACGCCACCGTCGCCGAGCTTCGGGACCGGATCGAGTCGATCCTCGACGAGCGAGACCTCGCATCGTGATCGATCCGCTGCACCCCTCCGACGCCGAACTCTCCGTCCAGCCCGAGACCGGTACCGGCGAACTCCGCCTCGATCTTGCCCGGCGCCTCACGGCCGAAGCGCTCGGCACCGCACTCCTGATCATCGCCGTCATCGGCTCGGGCATCATGGCGAGCCGCCTCTCCCCCGACGACATCGGTCTCCAACTCCTGGAGAACGCCGCCGCCACGGCCGGAGCGCTCATCGGTCTGATCCTCATCTTCGGAGCGGTCTCCGGTGCCCACTTCAACCCGGTCGTCACGCTCGTCGACCGGCTCCTCGGCACCGTGACCACCCGAGACGCCGGCCTGTACGTCGTCGCCCAGACCATCGGCGGGTGCGTCGGAACGGTCCTCGCGAACCTCATGTTCGAACTGCCCGCCGTCGAACTGTCCACCACGACCAGGTCCTCCGGCGCGTTGTGGTTGTCGGAGGCCATCGCGACGGTCGGGCTGCTGCTCGTCATCCACGGCTGCGTCCGAACCGGCAAGGCGTCCGCCGTCCCGTTCGCCGTCGGGCTCTGGATCGGCGGGGCGTACTGGTTCACGTCGTCGACCAGCTTCGCCAACCCCGCCGTCACGATCGCCCGCACGCTGTCGGACACCTTCGCCGGAATCCGCCCGTCGTCGGCACCGATGTTCATCGTCATGCAAGTCATCGGCGCCGGCATCGCCTATGCGCTCATCCGATTCCTCTATCCCCACAACCTCTCGGAGACCCCCCATGAGTGAGCACCGTCCCGAAGTCCTGTTCGTCTGCATCCACAACGCCGGGCGCTCGCAGATGGCTGCGGCGCTGCTCGCTCACCACGGCGGCGACCAGGTGGTCGTCCGATCGGCGGGCACCGCTCCGGCCGAGACGATCAACCCCGCCGTGGTCGAAGCCATGGCCGAGCTCGGCATCGACCTGCACGCGTCCGGCGCGTTCCCCAAGCGCCTCGACGACGCCGCGGTCGAGGCGTCGGACGTCGTCATCACGATGGGGTGCGGCGACGAGTGCCCGTTCTACCCCGGCAAGCGCTACCTCGACTGGGCGCTCGACGACCCGGCCGGGCAAGGCGTCGA
>CALMLJ010000220.1 GCA_937868025.1 uncultured Acidimicrobiaceae bacterium | reverse complement strand
AAGTCCGACCAGGCCGCGGAGGCGATCCTGCGCACCAGCACCACGGCGGCGGCACCGACGGTCGGGTCACGACCGGCGGAGTTGTCGGGCCGCACCCTGGGCTACGGCGACTTGACCGCGACCGACGCTGCCCGGTTGCCGTCGAAGGATCCGGATCGGTCCACGACGATCCGCTTGACAGCTGACTCGTCGGGCTACGTGCACGGCATCGACGGCGCGAGCTTCCCCGACACCTCACCGATCACGGTGAGCGAGGGTGAGCGGCTGCGCCTGAAGGTCGTGAACGACACGATGATGTTCCACCCGATCCATCTGCACGGGCACACGTTCCAGATGGTCGGCGCCGGTTCCGCCCGGAAGGACACGGTGAACGTGTTGCCGATGTCGTCGGTCGAGGTCGACATCGCGGCGGACAATCCGGGGCAGTGGATGCTGCACTGCCACAACACGTACCACTTGGAGACCGGGATGGCGACGGTGTTCTCGTACCGGGCCTGACCGGCCACTACCGTCGAGCGTTGAAGGAGCGGGGCCGATGGCTGTGGTGTTGGTGGTCGACGACGAGGTCCGGATCCGTGACCTCGTGCGCCGCTACCTCGAACACGACGGCCATCAGGTCCTCACCGCCGGCACCGGCGCCGATGCCCTCGACATCGCCGCCCACACAAAGGTGGATCTGATCGTGCTCGACCTGCGGCTGCCGGACATCGGTGGAGAGGACGTCGCCGCGGAGATCCGCCGCACGAGCGACGTGCCGATCCTGATGCTGACCGCCAAGGTCGACGAACGCGACCGCATCCATGGTCTCGAGGTCGGCGCCGACGACTACGTCACCAAACCATTCAGCCCACGTGAACTCGTCCTGCGCGTCGGTGCGATCCTGCGCCGCGGTCGCGCCCCGTCGGCCGACAGTTCGGCCGAGTCGTTCGGTGGCGGACTGCTCGTCATCGACGAGACACTCCGGCGCGTGACCATCGACGGGCGGCTGGTCGAGTTGACACCGACCGAGTGGGGAGTGCTCCTCGCGTTGGCCGCGCAGCCCGGCCGAGTGTGTTCACGCTACGAGTTGATCAACCGAGTCCGCGGGTACGAGTTCGACGGCTACGAACGCACCGTCGACTCACACGTGAAGAACCTGCGCCGCAAGATCGAACCCGACCCGACGCAACCGACGGTCGTGCAGACCGTCACCGGTGTCGGCTACCGCCTGGGCCTCTCCCGTGACCGCTGACCACCGACCGACACGCGGCACGCTCACGACGCGGCTGGTGGGCGGGTTCGTCGCGGTCGCGGTGATCGCCGTGTTCGTCCTCGCCGGGCTCACCCTGTGGCGTACCAAACACACCGTCGGTCAACTCGCCCGTGAACGCCAGCAGGCGTCGGCCGACGCGATCGCCGACACCCTGGCGCTCGCCTACCAGCAGCACGGCAGCTGGGACGGGGTCGATCCGCACCCGGCGATGATGCTCGCCGTCCAAGCCGGCGCGAGCTTCGTCGTGGTCGACAACGATGGCGCCGTCGTCAAGTTGCGCAACCCGATGGACGGTATGCCCGCCATGGCAACCGACACGACCGGCCCGACCCGCCACGCTTCGGTTGTGGTCGACGGCGAGACCGTCGGCGACGTCCAGGTCACGTTCGTGTCCGGGGAGCTCGCACAAGCCGAGATGCACGTCCGCGACGCCCTCGGCAACACCGTCGCGATCGGCGCCTTGGTAGCGGCAGTCGCGGCCGTGCTGATCGCCGCGCCGATCGGTCGTCACATCGTGCGGCCACTCCGTCGGGTGACCGACGCAGCCCAGCGGCTCGGCGACGGCGACACCAGCGCACGCGCCGGTGACCATGACGCGCCCGGTGAGATCGGCGCCCTCAGCCGTACTTTCGACGCGATGGCCGACCGGCTCGAAGCGAACGACATCGCCCGCCGCCACCTGATGACCGACGTCGCGCACGAGCTGCGCACACCGCTCACCCTGTTGCAGGGCGGATGCGAGGAGGTCATCGACGGCATCACCGAACCGACGATGGAGCACTTCGTCGCGATGCACGACGACATCCTCCGCTTGCGCCGCCTCGTCGATGACCTCGGTGCGCTCGCCGACGCCGACGCCACGCTCGCCGGTCCGACGCTCGCCGTCGAACGATGCGACCTCGCCGACATCGCCGCCACGGCCGCCGACGCACTCCGTCCACTCGTCGACGCGCACCAGCACCAACTCGAACTCCGGCTCGAACCGGCAGCCGTCGATGGTGACCGCGCGCGGCTCAGCCAGATCGTCACGAACCTGTTGACCAATGCGATCAAGTTCACCGCACCGGGCGGCCGGATCCGGCTCGACGTTCGACCCGATCCGGCAACACAGCACGTGACGTTGACGGTGAGCGACAACGGCCCGGGAATCCCGGTGGCGGATCGAGCACGTGTGTTCGAACGCTTCTACCGCGGCGACACCGCACGCCACATCGCCGGCAGCGGCATTGGCCTCGCCGTCGTCGCCCAACTCGTCACCGCTCACCACGGCACCGTGCAGATCGCCGACACCCCGAGCGGCACTACGGTCACCGTCACGCTCCCTGGCCCCTGACAGTCCTCGCCAGCATCGGATCGGGTCGGCTCAGAACCTGAGTGCCGTTTCTAGAGCACTCCTCAGCGCGAGCCACGGGTGACCGACGTGCGAATCCAGACCGCCGGACGTTCCCAGCTGGCGATCCCAACGGTTGCCCGCAGCACGTTCGACACCGCGTCGCCGATGCATGATGGCGGGGCGGACGCCCTGCCGCGCGACGTTTCACTTATTGCATTTGAGTTGTAGGGTGCTCGCTATGTCCATGGCCGCCGAGATCCGCCCCGGAACTGTCGATGAACGAGAGCTGACGGTCATCGCCACCGCGCTGGCGCGATCAGGACAGTCGATCCGTCTCGTCGATACGGACGGCAATCCCATTGACGTCCCGGGCGAACTGCTGGCGATGCTCCGGGCGGTCGTGGAGCAGTTGAGCGCCGGCAACGGCGTGAGCGTCGCGTCGTTGCACGCCGAGCTGACCACCGTCGAGGCCGCCGAGATGCTCGGTGTCTCGCGCCCGCACCTGGTGAAGTTGCTCGAGCAAGGGGCGATGCCGCATCGGATGGTCGGCAGCCATCGGCGGGTCCGGCTCGTCGACGTGCTCGCCTACCGCGACCGTCAGGACGAGCAGTCCCGACGGGCGCTCGACGAGCTCACCGCGCAGGCCGAAGAGCTCGGGCTGTACGACGCGTCGTGACCGTCCGGGTCGCGGTCGTCGACGCCAACGTCCTGTACTCGATCGAACTCACCGACCTGTTCCTCACGCTCGCGACGCACCGGCTCGTACGCGTGCACTGGTCCGACACGATCCTCCACGAGGCCCGCCGCAACCTCGCGCTCCGACCCGATCTCAGCGACGCAGCAATCGACTACCGGATCAACCGGATGAACGTCGCCCTGCCCGACGCACTCCACGGGCCGCCGCCTGACGAGTTGATCGCGTCGATGCCGATCAACGCGAAGGACCGCCACGTGCTCGCGCTCGCCGTCCAGGTCGAGGCCGACAGCATCGTCACATTCGACCTCGGCGACTTCCCAACCGCACTCTGCGAGCCGTATGGCGTCGAACCGCTCCACCCCGACGAACTCCTCGACGCGATCGCTACAAACGAAGGCAAACGCGTGGCCGCTGCCCTCGGCGAGATGGCAGCGCGGCGGCGTCGCCCACCGATCACGCCGGTCCGACTGCTCGACCGGTTCGAGGCGACGATCCCGAAGTTCGTCGCCCGCTGCAGACCGCTGGTGTAGGCGCTCGTGCGGTGGCGTGGCACTGGACGCCCCGATGGTCCTCGTCCGCTCATGTCGGTCCGCGGATGATGTCGCCCCCGGATGTCGGTGCCTGTCCGTTACCGATCGCAGCAGGCTGCTCGGTCGGCAGGCCTTGTCAACGCGATGTCAACGCTTCTCCCGCTGGGGATCGCCCACGAGCGCCCACAGGTGCAGACGAGATTGACGGCTCTGGGTGGTGTGAGCAGCACGAATGCCACCCCGCACCGACGACCGCCGACGCTGACCGTCCCGCTCATAACCCGAAGGTCGCAGGTTCAAATCCTGCCCCCGCCACC
>CALMLJ010000219.1 GCA_937868025.1 uncultured Acidimicrobiaceae bacterium | reverse complement strand
TGTCAGGGGTCCGTGATTGAATGGACCCATGGTCACGAACACCAGTTCGTACGCCGGCGCTGAGCCGAAGAGTCAGCTTGCCGCCGACATCATCGCCGTTGGGTCGACCCTGCGCGGGTTGGTGTCGGGGCTGGAACCGAAGGATGTGCCGTTGCCGTTCGCTCCGGAGGTGCTGGCCGCGTTCGCTGAGGTGCAACGGGTCGCCGAGTCGGGGCGGGTGTTGATGACCGCCCGCGCGGCGGAGGCACGGGAGTGGGAACGCCAAGGGTACGCGTCCGCTGCGGACTGGCTCGCAGCCCAACAAGGCACCACAACAGGGCGGGCGCGTGCCGACCTCGAAACATCAGGCCACCTCGACAACTTGGAAGCAACCGCGGACGCGGTACGCGCCGGGAGACTCTCACCCGAGGCGGCGGGTGCGGTGGCTGACGCGGCGGCGGCGAACCCTGGTGCGGAGGACGATCTGTTGGACCTGGCGCAGCGTGAATCGTTGAAGCGGACCCGTCAGGAAGCGGAACGCCGCAAGGCCGAGGCACGCACGGAGGACGAGAAACGCGAGCGCGAGGAACGGGTGCGGAAGAACCGGGGACTGCGGTTCTGGTTCGGCAACGGTGCCGGCAACCTCCAGGCCACCGGCCCGATCGACGCGTTGAAAAAACTCGAGGCGTTGATCCAGCGTGAGGTCGACCGGAAGTTCCGGGCCAACCGTGATGCGGCCAGCCGGGAGTCGCGAGACAACTACGCGTTCGACGCACTCATCGACCTCGCCCGCACCGGCGGCACCGGGGCCAACAAGGTTGGCGAACCGGGCGAGAACCGCGCGGAACCGGCGGGCTCGGCGAGTTCGGCAGGGCGGGCCCGGCGGGCACCGTTGACCCGCCTCACCCTGATCCGGGTCGACCTCGCCGCGTTGCTCCGCGGGAGCGTCAGCGACGGGGAGGTGTGTGAGATCGGTGGGATCGCGGTGTCGGTTGCTGAACTGCGCCGCTTGTTGGGGGAGTCGATCATGCAGCTCGTGCTCACCAACGGTGAAGCGGTCATCGACGTCGTGAACCTCGGCCGCAAACCGACCGTCGCGCAGATGATCGCCAAGCTGTTCGCCGACGCGGCATGCACCGTTCAGGGGTGTGATCGTGCGGTGCGGTTGGAGTTCGACCATCGCACCGACTGGGCCCGAGTCAAAGTCACCGAGTTGGCGAACCTCGACCTGTTGTGTGATCACCACCACGACCTCAAAACCCTCGAGAAATGGGCGCTCGTTCCCGGGCCGGGACGGCGACCGATGGTCGCCCCCGACCACCCCAACCACCCCGACCATCCCAACCGCACAGCTCGACCGGCCCCAAGCCCCGCCCCTGCGGGTCCACGGTCCGCGGGTGGGAACGCTCGCATCACCGAACTGGCGGAACGGCTCGAACGACTACGCCGCAAGGACGCCGAGTGGAGGGCCCGCCAAGCCGGCCAAGACCAGCTCTTCGACACGGGGTAACCCGACCGCGCCCGAAGTGGCCTCGGCCCAACGCCTCGTGACCCACCGCTCCGTCAGCTGTCCGCAATTCTCCGGCCGCCGGGGTTCATCTCCCCCGATTCCTGCCGATGGGGGATTGGTGTTTTGTGAGGGCGACGAGGGGGCACGACGTGATCGTCATGGATGAACGGGTACGACACGAACCGATGACGAGCGGTCTGCTCGTGCGGGTCCGGCCGAAGGCTGGGCGCGAGGACGAGGTCGAGGAGTTCCTCGACGCGGTGCTCCGCTTGTCGACCCGCGAGCGCCACACCGAAACCAGTCTGCTCATGCGGTTCGGCGACGGCGCCTACGCCCTCCTCGATCTCTTCACCGACGAGCGGTCGCGGCGCGAACACCTTTCCGGATCGGCGCGCCAGGCGATCGCCTATCGAACCCGCGACCTCTTCGACGGCGAGCCAACCGATCTGCTCCTGGACGTCGTCGGCCATGAGCTCCCGACGGTCGCCGGTCGGGCGCGACTCGCGACCGGAACGTGGTTGACGTTCGATAGTGGCGCCCACGCGCCGGCCGCCGACGACGAGTTGTGCTTCTCGACATCGGGCGACGCAGCGTGGCTCGCGGTCCGCACCGCCGTCGGGACCCTCGCCGTCATCGACCTCGCTCCGACCCACGACGGCCCCGAGCCCACACCCCTTCCCGAGGTGTCGTGGCGCGGGCGGGAGCTGCGACTGCTGTCGAGCGAGCGCTTCCGCCTCCTCGGTCCCGACGTGCCGGAGCCCACGATCACTCCCCTGCCCACCACCCCGCGGCCCACCACTCCCCTGCCCTCCACGTCCCTGCCGGTCTGAGCCCATCGAAGCTCGGGCGATGAGTTGGCGTCGGCGGCGCAGTCGGACCACCATCGCCTGGCCCGCCCGGACCGGCGGACCGCACGTGAGGAGGGCCCATGCCGATTCGTGACACAGCGCCGGAGGGCGCGCCCTGTTGGATCGAGCTGTCCACATCCGACCCCGATGCGGCCACGGCGTTCTACTGCGAGTTGTTCGGCTGGACGGCCGAGCTGACCGGTCCCGAGTACGGCGGCTACGTCAACCTGTCCAAGGACGGGGTGCGCGTCGCCGGCTGCATGCGGAACGACGGTCGACAGAACCGAAACGACACGTGGACGATCTACCTCGCGGCGAAGGACGCAACGGCGACCTGTGCTGCCGCCCGAGGCGCGGGCGGCCAGGTGCACCTCGAGGCCATGCCAGTCATGGAACTCGGCACCATGGCCCTGGTCGCCGACCCCAGCGGTGCCGCGATCGGCGTGTGGCAGCCCGGCACCCACCAGGGGTTCGGCCTCCTCGACGAGGTCGGATCGCCCGCCTGGTTCGAGCTGCTCTCGAAGGACTACGACCGGTCGGTCGCCTTCTACGTCGACGTCTTCGGATGGGACACCGAGGTGATGAGCGACCGGCCCGAGTTCCGGTACACCACGCTCGGGCGCGGCGACGACCAGCTCGCCGGCGTGATGGACGCAACCGTGTTCCCCGAGGAGATGCCGTCGCACTGGTCGATGTACATCCGGATGGAGGACACCGACGCCACGTGCGCGAGAGCAGCGGAGCTCGGCGGCACGGTGGTGTCACCACCCCACGACACCCCCTACGGCCGCCTCGCCATCCTCGCCGATCCGGCCGGAGCGAACTTCAAGGTCCTCGGCCCGAACCTCGGCGACCAGTAACCGGCGAGGGCGGCTTCTCTACAGTGGGTCCGTGATCCGTCCCGCCATCCGTCCCTCGCCCGATGCCATCGAGCGGTACCGACGAGTCCGGGCCGGCATGGAACCCACGTTCCTCACGCCCGGGGTCCGGCCTCCGGGCTTCCACGACACCGAGGTCGGCGTCGATCTCGGTGTCGGCGACGAGGTCCTCGACCGCGCCCGCATCGCGATCGAAGGATGGCGCGTCCACTCCGGCGCCGGGGTCGACGTGTACCCGTCGAACGAGGGCCCGCGGGTCGGGGCGACCGTCGGCCTCGTCACCTACCAGGTCGGCCTGTGGCTGGCCATGGCGTGCCGCGTCACCGCGGTGTTCGACGACGACAACACCACGGGGTTCACCTACGCCACCCTGCCGGGGCACCCCGAGTGCGGCGAGGAGACGTTCGTCGTCCGCCGCGCCGCCGACGACACCGTCCGCTTCGACATCACGGCCACGTGGCGGAGCGACGCCGTGATCGCCCGGCTCGCCGCACCGCTCGCCCGGGTGCTGCAACGACAGGCGACCCAGCGCTATCTGGACGCCATGACCCAGGCGATCAGCTAGGTCACCCAGCGAATCCTGGGCAATTGCTCCCGGACGGGCGAAATCCCGTCGGCGGGCCTCAGCACAGGGGCCGATGACCCCGATGCGCAGAGATGCGTTCATCGCCGTCAGCATCGTCGTGCCGCGCCCGGGCCACCACGGCGATCGGGGCCGCGGTACTCGTGGTGGGGACCGCGCTGCTGTCGACGGTGCCGCTCGGCCCCGCTGGTGCGGCCTTCAGCGACGGCACCGACCTCTTCATCTCGGCCGAGCGGTCGATCACCGACAACGTGGGATCGCCGAGCGACTGCACCCCCTCCCAGATCACCGCCGACGCCGCGGCCCGTGTCGACGTCGACGCCCAGAACGACC
>CALMLJ010000218.1 GCA_937868025.1 uncultured Acidimicrobiaceae bacterium | reverse complement strand
TCAGCAGCCTGGTCCGGGGCGCCGTCGACTTCGACGCTCACCGATGCGTTCGTCGAGCTTGTCGCGTGGTTCTGGACGGAAGGCACCTACGATTCAGTTCGGAAGAGCGGCCGGTCCAATAGCACCTACGGGTCGATCTGCCAGAGCCACCAAGTCAACGCTGCAAACTGCGAGCGCATCTCTGCCGCCTTCGAGGCTGTGTACGGTCCGAGCGTCGAACGATTCGAGCGCGCCGGCCGCCTTCGTGAAGGTGACTCAGTACCCAGAGCATGGAGGGTCCATGAGGAAGAACGGAACACACGCTTCATCTTCTCGGCGGCCATCGGCAGAGAACTGCTCGAATGGGCTCCAGACAAGATTCCTTCCCTCGAGTTCTTCGAGCTACTGACGCCTGACCAGCTGGAGCTTTTCATCCAGGTGTCGATTCTCGCCGACGCCCAGAACCCAGGAATGCTCGCTCAAGCCAACCCAGAGGCCGCCAAGTCGTTTGCTCTCGCCTGCATCCTCTCAGGCCGGGCCGTGAGCCTCGCCGACGATCGAGGCGACGGGAACGGAACCAGCGTGAGGCTCAAGAGCCGCCACTACTCCAAACCCTCACGTCCTGGAGTACAGCGAGAACTCCGAGTGACCCGGGTGTGGTGCCCGACTGTCGAAGACAACTCCACTTGGCTGGCTCGCCGAGGCCTTTCCGTCTATTTCACCGGCAACTCAGGCCGCGCCGGCACCCACCCCTCTGACGAGGGGTACGGCGTCGCGGTGCAGGCGACGGCGGCACAGCGGCTCGGGCTGATCGGCGACGGATGCACCGAGTGCATGCGGGTCGCGAGCGAACGATGCTTCGTCAAGAGTCAAGACCAGGTGTGTTCCGGCGATGTGGCCTGGCAAACCGACCTGATCACCGCTGCGTTCACCGACGCCGGTTGGCTGAAGGAGGACGCCATCTTCCTTCGGAACAACATCGGTCAACCCAAGCGGGGCCGTTGCACGGTCTGCTCGGAGCACTACGTGCTGACCCGCAGCGGCGAATGGCGAACGGTCCGCCGCACATTCGCTCCGAACGCCTGCCCCGACGGGTGCGAGATCGAGGAGAGCCCCCAGCAGCACGCCCGCCGCAACTACTCGACGCTGCTGGTGTTTCGACGCACCAGCACGCCATGAACTCCGAAACGGCGCCCAACGCCGCCCGGCCGTCGCTCCGGACCGACGCCGAATCGTGGGCCCTTGTTGCCGACAATCTCGGCCTCGTCTGGTTCACCATCAACCGGTACTTCGGTGGCGCGACCCGGCCAGAGCACGAGCTGGATCGCATGTACTCCGACGGCGTGACGGGACTGTTCCGCGCTGCCCAGCTCTGGGAACCTGCGAAGGCGAAGTTCTCGACCTACGGCGTGTTGTGGGCGCGCCAGGCAATCTCGCGAGGGCTCGACCAGCGCCACGACAGCTTCACGCGGGCTGCGCGGAGACGCGGCGAACAGTCCCCGGTGGCGCTCGACGACCTGGTCGTGGACGCTGCCGTTGCAACTGACGACCCGGCTTCGGCGGCTGTTACTTCGACAGTCTTGGCGGCCGCGTATGGAGCGTGCCACGACGATGTCGATCGCGCTCTGCTCGAGCACCTTCTCGGCCACAGCGACCGAAGCCTCGTCGACATCGGCGCATCGTTCCGGTTCAGCCAGCAGGGCCTCCAACAGCGACGCAAGCGCCTCCTCGAGCGCATCGCTCCGGCGGTCAGCGTCGGAGACTGACGGCGGACACACCACCGCCCCAGCCCACATGGAAGAGGTGAAGGTCCGCCCCCTCCTCGAACAGCTCGAACGTCCGCTCACGCGATGCCCGGGCACCCTCGTCTCGATCTCCGAAGCATCCAGCGACGACGGAGCGACCACCGTGACCGGAACTCTCATCGATCGGGGCCGCGCCGCCGGCACATGGACGCTTCTCCTCGAACCCGACGACGAACTCTGCCACGTGACCCACATCGAGGTGACCCGACGACGGCGGCGCGGGCCCGGAATCGGCGCGGCCTTCGTCGCCGACCTCGAATCCGCCCTGGCATCGGTCGGGTGCCGCACGATCCACCTTCACGCGGTCTCCGGGAACGGTCGCACCGGCGCGTACTTCTGGGCCCGACAGGACTACGCCTGGGACGGCCAGTACGAACAACTTCGGATCGGTCGCGAGGTCGCCAATGTTGATCCGCAGTCCGAGCTTGCCAAGCGACTCCTCGACGGCGATGTCACCGCTGCACCTCGGGTTGTTGCCGACGACCCGTGCGGACGACAGGTTCTTCTCGGCGACCACCTCGACTTCGACGACTGCATCTCCTGGCTCGCGACCAAGAGTCTTGACGCCGGCGCGATCTCACGAAGGTTCGCCTGCACCTCATAGCCGCCACGACACCTGCATAGAAGCGAGCACATCCACCCCGAAGGGAGTGCCTCATGCCGGCAGACGCCAGCGCCCTTACCCCGCTGGCTCAGCCAGCGTGGCAAACCCACAACATGACGCGAGCCGAGCTCTGTGACAGCCTCATCCGGCTCGCCGAGACCGTGAACAACGACGCGCCGATCGACCGTCCCGCGGCTGCGCTCGCGGTTCAGATCCGATCGGCGCTCGGTGACCTGATCGCCACCGCCCCGCTGCCCGAAGGGTGGCGTGTCGACGAGATCAACGACCAGCACTGGCAGATCCTCGACGCCGCCGGCGAATGCCTCGGCCATGTCCACTCGTGCGGAGCCGTGTTCCAGCCGGTACTCGTCCTTCGCCGCGGCGGCAAGAGTCGACTCACGTTGCGCCACCAGCCGACCCGGGAACAAGCGGTCGCGTCGATCGTCACGAACGCGCTCCACATTCGGCCATGACGCCAGCCCGCCGGCGCACCTTCGCCGCCCTCACGGCGTGGATGCATGTCGTCGCCGTCTCGTGGACGATGCGGACGGCAGGCCCAGACCTGGCGCTCGCAGTGCTCGCCCTCCCCGGGTTGGTGACGACGATCGCACTGCCCACGTCGCGACGACGCTCGTGGCGATGGCTCGTGCTCTCCGCGCTGGTGCTCACCACCAAGGCCGAGTTCCAAGGAATCGTTCTGCTCGTCGGCGAAGGCTGGCTCCTCCATCGGACGTGGACCGTCGAACAGCCCGCTCCCGGCCAAGCACCCAGGGCGCGCCAGCGCAACGCTGCTGGACGCCGCGCCGCCGCCGGTAGCTGATCGAAACCGCTTCTCGAATCACGCCAGGCCGCCGTCGGTACGGTGGCCTTCGGCGGATGCGGGGAACCGAAAGGAACCCCACACCCATGAACCTCAAGAAGCGAATCGCGGCGCTCGTCGTCGGCGGACTCCTGGCTGTTACGGCCACCGCCTGCAACCCGATGAACGACACCAACCAGGTGAACTCAGCGACCCAGCAGCTCGCCGGAGGCAGCCCCTCGAGCTGCTACCAGCATTCCGTCAGCGGACCGACCGTCACCTGGATCTGCCCCAGCCGAGGGATCTGGTCGATCACCGAGGAGTACGACTTCAACGGGGGCTACCGAGAGGGCCGCTACGCACGAGGGACGTTCTACCGATCGAACGGCCAGGTGTACTCCGTCGTCTTCCGCACCCAGAACTACCCGGGTGGCGGGGGTGGCTACAACGTGATGGACGTCAACGGACAGAGCCTGATCTTCTACGCCTTCAACCTCTGATCGACACACCCAGGTGCCTGGCGGGAGCTCGGACATTGGCGGATGCGGGGACCCCCGCCAGGCACCTTGTAGTCGCACCCGGCGACACGATCCATGAGCGACCTTTCGGCGATCGATGCGCCATAGGCCACCCCGCTCACCCATAGGTGAAGGCCGTGGCCAACGACAACACCCTCCCTGAGCCCTACGAGCGACTTCGCCTCGACGTCATCACCGAAGCCCATCAGGGCCCGTCGACACCAATCGCTGCCGCGATCCTCGAAGACAACACGGCGCCCGCCGGCCAGCAGATCGGAGGCGAGCAATGACCGTCCGCACCGAACACGTCGAGCTCCTCAACGCCGCCGTCTCGGTCGCAACCAGCGGCGCCGCCGACCGGCCGCGACCTGGCCAAGCTCTCCTGTCAGCGGCGGTCATGGATGCGATGGTCCAGCGGGGCCACAC
>CALMLJ010000217.1 GCA_937868025.1 uncultured Acidimicrobiaceae bacterium | reverse complement strand
GCCACTCCGCCGGCGTTGGCGGCCTTGCCCGGTCCGAACGCCACGCCTGCGGACAGGAAGGACGCCACGGCATCGGGGGTAGAGGGCATGTTGGCGCCCTCGACAACAGCGATGACGCCGTTGCGGATCAACGTCGCAGCGTGGCCGGCGGTCAACTCGTTCTGGGTGGCGCACGGAAGCGCTACGTCGCACGGCACGTCCCAGATGCTTCCGCTGGTGACGTAGCTCGACCCCTGCCTGCGATCCGCATAGGCGCTGATCCGGCCGCGATCGTCCAGCTTGATCTTCTTGAGGAGGTCGAGGTCGAGACCGGCTCGATCCACGACGTAGCCCTCGGAGTCGGAACAGGCAATCACCGTCGCGCCGAGCTGGCCGAGTTTCTCGATCGCGAAGAGTGCGACGTTGCCCGACCCCGAGACGACACACGTCTTGCCGTCGAGCCCGGTCCCGCGAACTCGGAGCATCTCCTCCGCGAAGAAGGACGCTCCGTACCCCGTTGCCTCGGTGCGGACCAAGGCCCCACCCCAGGCGATGCCCTTTCCGGTGAGGACACCGGATTCGTAGCGGTTCGTGATCCGTTTGTATTGCCCGAACAGGTAGCCGATCTCGCGGGCTCCGACCCCGATGTCGCCGGCGGGAACGTCGGTGTACTCGCCGAGGTGTCGGTACAGCTCGGTCATGAAGCTCTGGCAGAACCGCATCACCTCGTCGTCGCTGCGACCCTTGGGATCGAAGTCGGCTCCACCCTTGCCGCCGCCGATCGGCATCTGCGTGAGCGCGTTCTTGAAGGTCTGTTCGAAGCCCAAGAATTTGACGATCCCGAGATTCACCGAGGGATGAAACCTGAGACCGCCTTTGAACGGCCCGAGTGCACTGTTCGACTCGACACGAAATCCTCGGTTGATCTGGATCTCGCCGTCGTCGTCCATCCAGGGGACACGGAAGATGATCTGCCGTTCCGGCTCGCAGATCCGTTCGATCGACTTGTGTCGAGCCAACTCGGGGTGCTTCGCGATCACTGGGCCGATCGAACCGATGACCTCTCGCACGGCTTGGTGAAACTCGGGCTCGCCAGGGTTGCGCTGGACGACTCCGTCCAACACCTGCTCGAGCTTCTCATCAATCGTCACAGGCAACTCCACCTCGAGGAACCCGGCGAGGGTAACTGCCTGGGAGCCTCGCCACTTACACCCGCTGGAAGCCGACGACTGATACGTGGCTACCGTTGCCCAGACCACTCCCGCTCCAACCTTCTTCTAGTCTATGCTCGAAATATGACTCGTACTCCGCTCCTCCCGGTCTTTGTCCCGGCATACGGGTTCGTCGGCTGATGCCCGGCCCACCGCCACAATCTCCGGTGGGCCCAACTCACCTCGAAGTGTGGGCCATCGTCGAACGGCTGTACCGGGCGAGTCTCTCCGTCGACTGCGGGAAGCTCGACGACGACCTCAGCGCCCTCCGGATCGCTCTGGTCGAACACTTCGGGGCCGAGATCGAACAGCTGGACCGGCTCTCCGCGGCTGCAAGGGCAGTCGTGCGCACCGGCCAACAGCGGCTGCTCGATCAGATCGACGTCGAGCTCCAGAGTCAAGTCCCATCGCGGGCCCAGAACGACAGGGTGACCGGCACGCGCCGCCTGGTTCAGCTCGTTCGCCGACAGGTACGCCTCGAGCGAGGCCTTCTGGAGCACCGTGGGGAGGTCTCATGACACTGCTCTGGCGATCGCTGGATTCCACACCCGTGCCTACTCTCAACGATCACCTAAATAAGCGGCAGCAGCGTCCCATCGAGTGGTGGGCTTCGAGGGTGATCCTCGGTGTCGGTCAGTCGCCGGTTTCGAGTTCGGCGGTGATCGTGGGGTCAGTCTCGCGCCCGGGGTAGAGCTTCGCCATGGAGCCCTCAGAGAGGTAGCGGCGCTCGGACGCGATCCAGTCGTCGTGCAGATCGATCAGCACGGCGCCCACGAGGCGCACCGCGGCGGCCTCGTTGGGGAAGATGCCCACGACGCGGGAGCGTCGTTTGATCTCCTTGTTCACGCGCTCGAGCGGGTTCGTTGACCAGATCTTGCGCCAGTGCTCGGTCGGGAACGCGGTGAAGGCGAGCACCTCGGCGCGGGCGCTGTTCATCAACTCTGCGGCTTTGGGCCACCGCTCGGCGAGCGACGCGGCGACGTGATCCCACTGCGCCTCGACGCTGGCGGCGTCGATGCCGGCGAAGCTGGTACGGAACAACGCCGCGACCATGTCCTGATGCGCCTTCGGGATGGTCGCCAACAGGTTCCGAGCGAAATGCACCCGGCACCGCTGGTGCGCGGCTCCTTGGAAGCAGCGTCGGATCGCGGCGACCAGCCCAGCGTGCTGGTCGGAGATCACCAGCTGCACCCCGCCAAGGCCTCGGTTCTTCAACGACCGCAGGAATCCGCGCCAGAACACTTCGTCTTCGCTGTCGCCGATGTCGAGACCGAGCACTTCACGGTTGCCGTCAGCTGTGATCCCGGTGGCGACGATCACCGCCTTGGAAGTGACACGGTGGTCATCGCGAACGTGGAGGTACGTGGCGTCGAGGTACACGTAGGGGAACGCGATGTGGTCGAGGTCTCGGGTGCGGAACGCACCCACCGCATCGTCGAGCTCGCCGCAGATGCGGGAGACCTCGGACTTGGAGATGCCTGAGCCGATCCCGAGAGCTGCGACCAGATCGTCGACGCTGCGCGTGGAGACACCCGACACGTACGCCTCCATCACGACCGCATACAACGCTCGGTCGATGCGGCGGCGCGGCTCGAGGATCGACGGGAAGAACGAACCCGCACGCAGCTTCGGGATGCCCAACTCGATGTCGCCGGCCTGGGTCGCCAACAGCCGCGGCCGATGGCCGTTGCGTTCGGCCACACGGCTGCCGCTGCGCTCGTAGCGGCCAGCACCGATCGCCTCAGCGGCTTCGACCTCGATCAACTCCTGGAGCACCAGGCGGACCGATTCTCGGATCAGGTCGACACCCTCGCCGGCGCGGAACGCGTCGAGGAGTTCGGACAGGGCAGACTCAGACAGGGCCATCGGCTGGTTCTCCTTGGTGTGCAGTTGGTAGCTACACACCGAGGATCACGCCGATGGCCCCACTACGTGGTGGACCCCACGGCCGCCCTCAAACCCCACCACCCGAAGGGGCACTGCCATAGCGGCGGTGGTCGCGCCGTCCAGACGGTACGGCGACTGACCGCCGACGAGGTCATCTCGGAGATCGAGGCCGCGGGGCTTCGTGGTCGCGGAGGGGCAGGCTTTCCGACGGCGCTCAAGTTGCGGACGGTGGCCGAGTCCCGCTCGGAGCGGGTCGGAACGACGGTGGTCGTGAATGCAGCCGAGGGAGAACCGGGAACGTTCAAGGATCGGACGCTGCTGCGTACCAACCCGTACCGGGTCCTGGAAGGAGCGGTCGTCGCCGCGATCGCTGTCGGGGCGACGCGCATCATCGTTGGTATCAAGGGCTCTTTTGAACGAGAGACTCAGCGGTTGCGCGCCGCGATCGCTGAGGTCGATGCGGCCGGCTGGTTCGACGGGCTCACCGTGGAGATCGTGGGCGGGCCGAGCTCGTATCTGTTCGGCGAGGAAACAGCGATGCTCGAAGTGCTCGAAGGGCGGCAACCGTTTCCGCGAGTCACGCCACCGTTCCGGCGCGGCATCGAGGAGCACGACACGCGTTC
Source organism: uncultured Acidimicrobiaceae bacterium (assembly GCA_937868025.1). Next base: position 4,938 of record CALMLJ010000217.1, on the reverse strand, counting down.
CGCCGGCGGTGTCGAGCTGGCCGCGGTGGGCGGCTCCGACGAGCCGCCGGCGCTCGTGGACAACGTCGAGACCTTGGCGAACGTCGCATTGATCCTCGCCAATGGCGTCGACTGGTATCGGCAGGTTGGAACTGCGAAGTCACCGGGGACCATCGTCTGCACTGTGTCCGGAGGGACGCGCCGGCACGGGGTCGGCGAGGTAGCGATGGGGACCACCCTGCGACGAGCGATCGAGCTCATCGGTTGGGGTCCGCAGCCAGATCGTTCGATCTCGATCGTCGTCTCCGGCACGGCGAACGCGCTGATCCCATCAGACCTCCTCGACACCCCGCTGACGTACGAAGCAATGCGTGAGGTGGGCACCGGACTGGGCTCAGCCGGCTTCATCGTTTTCGACGACCTCGCGGATCCGGTCGCAATCGCGCAGGGCATCAGCCGATTCCTCGCCGTCGAGTCGTGCGGCCAGTGCGAGCCGTGCAAGCGGGATGGTGTCGCTCTCGCATCAGCGCTGCGCGATGTGGCACGGTCGTCGGCCACCCGACGTCAGCTGATCGACATCGAGCGTCGAGTCGAGACGGTCGCCGTTGGTGCCCGATGCAACCTTGCTCTGCAGCAGGCAGAGGTTATTCGCAGTCTGCTCGACCTCTTCGGTGACGCCGTGTCTGGCCACCAGAACGGGCGAAGTGCTCCCGCTGCAGACGTCGTCATCGCTCCGATCGCGAACATGGTGGGGGGACGGGCCATCCTGGACCTCGACCAACTTCGGAAGCAGCCCGACTGGTCGACGAACGCTCACGATTCAGGTACGGCACCGGCCGCACGGCTCGGCGACACCCCTGTCCACATTAAAGCGAGTGATGGCTCCCAACCGTGGATCGAGTGGGACACCGACCTCGACGACCACCCGCTTGCGATCCTCGACGAAGCGCACGATTTGATCGACCGCCTGCTGCACGACGCCGTCGCCAGCGGCGTCGTCGATCGCGGGGCGGCTCTCGACAAACTCGACCACATCGTCCGCGTTCACCTCGACGTGACGACCCGGATTCTCTTCCCGATGGCACGGCGATATGGCGGCGAGACAAGCGAGGAACTCGCCGACGTGGCCGAACAGCATCACACCGTCCTCGCCGCGGCGCTCCGCCGGATCCGGCTCGCCGACGTCGACTCCTGGTCGAGGGCGGTGGATGACTTCGTTGCCGAGCTGCATCACCACGCGGACTGCGAGCGAGCGCTCGTGGACGCACTCCGAAACTCGATGGATCCCGATGAGCGGAGTTCGCTGGCGGACGCCCTGGGGGAAGCGCGAACAACGGCCACGTTCGATCGGGCCGTCACCGAGTACTGATCTGTGGGCGGTGGCCTTCGACCTCGGCGATTCGGTCGGCGAGGCGCCGCGAAAGCTGACGTCGGAGCGCGGCCGTCGTCGGGTCCTTCACGAGGTTGATGCGTTGCGCGGGGTCGGCGATGTTGTCGTAGAAGTAGCTTTCGACGTAGCGATCAGCTCGCGGACGGGAGTGTCCGGCGAACCGATTTCTGCCGGGTGCCGTGACCGCATACGTGTGGGTGCGTGTTCGCAGTGCCCTGCCGATCTGTGACTCGCTGATTTGGACCAGGACCTCGTCGGGCGAAACCGATCCGGTGTGGAGCGAACGGCCGTCCAGTTTGGGATTGTCACCCCCACCTACTTGGACGAGGGTCGGGACCAGGTCGAGGTTGGTGACGAAATCGTCGCGATGGATTCCGCCGCGGAAGTGGGGGCCTGACAGGACCAGCGGAATGCGGATCGAAGAGTCGTGTGGGCTTCGCTTGTACTCCAGGTTTCGGGTACGGAAGTGGTTTCCGTGGTCGGACGCGAAGACGATGAGGGTGTCGTCGAGGCGACCGGTGTCGTTGAGGGCGTCGACCATTCGCCCGAGGTTCTCGTCGATGCTTGCGCAGCATGCGAGGTACTCGGCGTAGTTCCATCGCCAGTCGCCTCGCCACCGGGCAAGATCCGCCGGTCGCTCGAAGTCGGCGAAGCGTTTCGCCCAGCCCTTCGGGCCGATAGCCCGGAACCGGTTGTTCTGATGATGGGGCTCGAGGAACGACACGAACATCAGGAACGGGCGCTCATCGTCGAACTGGTCGAGGCGCTGAAGCGCGATGTCGGTGAGCGCATCGACGCGGTAGCCGAGGAGATCGACGCGTCTGTTGTTCTCGTCGTAGACGTGGCCGACGGTGGGCCCAGAGGTGTGCTCGAGCGCGTCGGCGGCGACCCAGACGTCGCGGTAGCCGCCTCGCAGATTGTGCGGGACCGGTGTGCGTTCGTAGCGGGCTGGGGGCCGGTCGGTCGGTAGGCCGCGGCCACGGTTCGAGGCGAGATGCCACTTGCCGACGTAGCCCGTCTGGTAGCCGAGGCGGTGCATCCGATCGGCCAGCGTGTCGACGCTCGGTGGGAGCGCGATGCCGTTTCGCCAACAGCCGATTCTCGTCGGGTATTGGCCGGTCTGGATCGCTGCACGGGACGGTCCACAGACCGGCTGGACCGTGAAGGCGTTGTCGAACGCCACGCCCGAGGCGGCGAGGGCGTCCAGTCGAGGCGTGACAGGGAGCTGCTGCCCGAACACACCGCACGAGTCAGGTCGCTGCTGATCGGACAGCACGACCAACACGTTGGGCGGAGCCATTGCGCCACCCTACGCAACGCTGCGGCCGCCAGATCAAGCCACTGACGGCAGCAGGTGTCATCGAACGGGTCCTGGATCGCCCGTTGGACGACACAGCATCACCGCTGGCCCTGCGTTCTGCGTGGGCCTCGGACCACTACGGGCTCCTCGCAACGTTCCGCCTTTCAGGCTGAGCTTCCTCGGATCAGCGTGTGGTCCTGCGGAGTGGGAGGCGCTCGATGCCGTTGATGAGACACGATTTCAGCGGCTGGACGTCACCGTTGAGCTCCCAGCTGGGCCAGCGTCGGTAGATCTCCTCGAACAAGATCCTCGTCTCCATGCGGGCGAGCGCAGCACCCAGGCAGAAGTGCTCGCCGATCCCGAACGCCAGGTGTCTGTTGGCGTCGGCACGGGTGACATCGAAGCGTTCGGCCGTCTCGCCGAAGACTGCCTGGTCGCGGTTCGCCGATCCATAGAACATGACGACGTAGTCGCCGGCACGAATCGGAATCTCGGCGAGGGAGGTGTTGATGAGTGCCCGACGGATGAAACTGCGAACCGGCGACACCCAGCGCAGCATCTCCTCGACTGCGACGGGAAGCACGTCCGGGTCGCTGGCAAGGAGAGCGTTCTGTCCGGGATGGAGGGCGAGCGCGAGCGCACTGCCGGAGATGAGGTTGCGGGTCGTCTCGTTGCCCGCAACGAGCAATTTCATCAAGAAGACGAGGATCTCGTCGTCGGACAGGTGCGAGCCGTCCACCTCTGCGTCGATCAGCAGTGTGATGAGGTCATCTCGCGGGGTGGTCCTGTGCTCGGTCAAGCTCTCACCGAAGTACGCGTAGAGATCGGCGAGGTCTGCGAGCATGGTTGTCGGTGAGTCCGCCGCTGCCGGCGGCGATGATTGAATCGGACCACTTCCGGAAGGTCTGTAGGTCGCCGGTTGGCACGCCGATCATCTCGGCGATGACGAGCATCGGGAGGGGGACGGCGATGTGCTCGACGAAGTCGATCGGGTCGTTCGGCGGGCAGGCGTCGAGCGCCGCGCTGGCGATTTCGCGGATCCGGTGCGAGAGGTGGTCGATGTATCGCGGTCGGAACGCGCTGGTGACCAGGAGCCGGTGAGCCTGATGGCGTGGAGGATCCATCTCGAGGATCGACACGGCCCCGTCGGTCCCGGCAGCCTCGATCTCTCCGCCAGCCTGCACGACGGGGATCTGCCACATCTGCAGTCCGTGCGACGACGAGAATACGTTCGGGTTGCGGGAGACTTCGCGAATCTCGGCGTGGCGGGTCAGGCACCAGAAGCGACCGGCGCCGTACCAGTGAACCGGGTCGTGTTCGCGGAGATGGGCAAAGGCCGGTTCTGGAGTACCGAGGTAGAAATCGGGCCGGTCGGGAGCGAAGCCGTCGAGGATGGATGGATCTCGTTCAACGGATCGCATGGCTGGTGCTCCTGGCTGGTCGGTCGTGGGGTGCTGAGGGCCGCAATCTCGCGCCGCCGTCGTGCAGTCGAGGGACCGTAGCCGCCAACCATGTCGTCGCTACGCCAAGCTCGCAGTCGCTCCCTGGCGGTCGTCGCAGGCGGTGCAGACAGGTGTCTCGGGAAGGACCTCGAGTCGCTCTTGGGGGATCTCTTCGTTGCACTCGGTACAGCGCCCGTAGATGCCGAGGGCGATGCGATCGAAGGCGGCGTCGATGTCGGCGAGCGCGGTGAGGGTGATGGCGTCGAGTCGTTCCTCGTTCGCTCGTTGCTTGGCTACGTCGAGATGCTCGGCTGCGGCTTGATCCGGACGCCGGGCGGGTGACCGCCCGGCCTCGCTCAGGCGGTACTGCAGGGAGTACAGCAGCGCGAGCCGCAGCCGAACGAGCTTTCCGTGGACGGTCTCGGCTTCAGCGCGGTTCGTGATGGGTTCTGCTGTCGCGCACAATGGTCTTCCTTCCGATGGCTGGCCGAGGTCGACCATACGGTTCGCAACACGACGCCCCGTCAGCCATAGCAGAGCTATATCTGGGCCGCCTCCCGGTTGGGTCGATACGGTCTGGAGATCAGCTCGGTCGATCGTGCGACGTCGGTGGACCGACGGTCGTTGCGGAAGGCCTCGCGTCGAGCGAACGCCCCGCTGGATCGGCCCAGTCGCTCGCCTGGGCATGCCCGGCTTGAACCCAGGTTCGGGTCTGCCGCAAAGGAGGAACGTGCGATTCCAACTGCAATATTCATCGGTTCGTGAACGATGACCGGTCATGCCCCTGATGGTGGTGTAGGCGACGGTCACTGCGTCAGCCTCGGGTG
>CALMLJ010000216.1 GCA_937868025.1 uncultured Acidimicrobiaceae bacterium | reverse complement strand
ACGCGGGCCTCGGCACTCCCGGGCCCCACCCGTACTTCGACGGCGCCAGCGCCGGTCGGGCGGTGCTCGACATCGTGACGGCTGCCGGCCACCTCCCGGGCGTCACGATCGCCCCGCAGTTCGCCATCTGGGGCCACTCCCAGGGCGGACACGCGGCACTGTTCGCTCGCGAGCTCGCCGCCCAGCGCCTGCCGGCACACCAGCTCATCGGGACCGTGGCGCTCGCACCGCCGAGCCTCGTCAAGGACACCATGACGGCGATCCTCGTCGCCCTCCAACCGAAGGGGTTCGCGGCGATGACCGTCGCCGGCATCGCAGCAACCCACCCCGACGCCGAGCTCACCGACATCCTCATTCCGGCCGCTGCCGAAGCGATCGGGACGCTCGTCGAGACGGAGTGCGCCGCCGGGATCGACCGGGCGCTCGGCCTCTTCGGCAACACCGACATCGTCGTCGCCAACCCGAACCAGATCGAACCGTGGGCGACCTACCTGCAGGCCGCTGAGCCGGCGATGGCGGCGGGCGCCGGCCCACTCCTCCTGATCCACTCCATCGACGACCGGACGGTGCCGGCCTTCATGTCTGCCGTCGTCGAGATGCGCACGTGCTCGCGCGGCGAGCCGACCGTCCGGTGGGTGCTCGGCAGCGGCGGGCACAACGGCATCATCGGCCTCACATTCGACCTCGACCGCCAGTGGACGCTCGACCGATTCGCCGGCGTCCCCGCACCGTCCAACTGCGCGTCCGGAGGCTGACGGTCCGCCGACGAGGCGCCCGTGTCGACGTCAGTCGGTGACGAGCAGCGATCGGTACACCTGGTCGGTGAGGGCGAACCAACTCTCGGCATCCATCGGAGTCACGAGGTTGATGTCGTTCAGGACCAGACCCAGCGAGACGCCCTGCAGGAGGGTCGCCACCGCCCGAGCATCGAGGTCGCGCCGCACCAGCCCCTTGCGTTGGCCCTCGACGATGATCTCGGTGAACGCCGTGGTGCAGGCGTCCTGGGCCCGGGCCAGGCCGGCGCTCAGATCCGGGTGATGGAGGGCCACGCCCGCTACCTCGGCGCGGAGCCGGCGCGATCGCGCCCGCGCGTCGCTGTGGGCAGCCCGCGTCAGGAACTGCATGCCGCTCCAGAGTTCGTCGACCGTCTCCGAGCGCTCGACCAGGTCACGCACCGCGTCGACGTCGCCGGTGATCACCGCCTCGAACTGGGCGATGCGGGCGGCGACGATGAGGTCGCGGCGGCTCTCGAAGTGGTGGTAGACCGCGCCGACCGACACGTCGAGCGCGTTGGCGATCTCGCGCACCTTGATGGCCTGCTCGCCGCCGCGTTCGAGCGCTGCGACCGCCACCTCGACCAATCGACCGCGAGTCGCCTCGCCCTGCTGTTCACGTGCTGCAGCAGCACGTACCTGGGTACGCGGCATATCGACCTCGAATCGTGACCGCTGGCCGCAAGGGAACGACCGCCGGGTCAGGGTAACGCCCGCGATCCCGACGCGCCGCGATGCCCACCCGAAACGGGTGGCCAGCGGTTCGACGATCAGGCGGGAGCCGGTGCCCCGCCGGAACCGTCGGTCTCGCCGTCGAACTCGATCAACGGTTCGTGGTGGTCGTGGATCATGCCCTTCGAC
>CALMLJ010000215.1 GCA_937868025.1 uncultured Acidimicrobiaceae bacterium | reverse complement strand
GGCGTTCGCCGACGCTGCGCTGATGCAGCCGCCGGTCGAGGTGAACCCTGGAGGCACCCCGCCTGGCACGTACCGGGTCGCCACAGCCGGCGGCATGGTCGACACCGACCTCGAGGTGTTGGACAGCTACGTCCCGATCACCGTGGTCGGGAGCTACGCAATCTGGCAGAACGACCTGAACGGCGTACAGCGCACCGGCGGCGCGCCGAGGATCGCGAAGCTCGGGTTCGGCTGATGAGATCGGCCAGAGCCGTGCTGGTCGTCGCCGTCGTGGCGCTGGCGTCCGGAGTGATCGCATGCTCGGGCGATGGGGCGGAGGTGACGACGTTCGAGCCGGTTCGGGGCACGCCCATGGCGCCCTACGTCGCCAACACCTGGACCGAGCTGCCAGCATCGCCGCTTGGGGACTGGCCTCTCTACAACTGGGTGTGGCTCGCCGACGGATCTGGCTTCGTCCAGGCCGGCGGGGCGAGCGTGGACGGAGCCGGGAACATCACCTACACCCGCGGCGCCGCCTTCTTCTCGTTCGCCGAACGTCGGTACACCACGCTGCCAGACCTGCCGGTCACGAGCGGGCTCGGCGTCGCTGGCGGGGCGTGGGTCGGCGACACGTTGGTGATCGTGGGGCAGGACTGCCCGCCGATGCCCGATGAGTCCTCGGGCGCTCTCGAGTTCTGCCGGAGCGGCGGCATGGGGGCCAAGGTGCTGCTCACGTTGGAGCGGAGTGGAACGAGTTGGACCAGCCACACGCTCCCGGAGTGGCTCGACGAGTTCGACTACGGCACACCGAACGTCCTCGGCATCCGGTCCGGCCGAGTGCTCCTGGCGTCGGGACACGAGCCGGCACACCTCGGCGAGTTCGACCCGGTGAGCGGCGACTGGACGCGCCTTGCCGACGCCCCCGGCGTGCCACGCCCATCGACGCACACTCCCCGTGTCACCGAGACGACCGTGGCGCCCACGACGATGGCCGCGACCACCACGAGCGTCGTGACCAACGGAGGAGCGGCGGACCCCGTCGACCCGTACGTGCCGCCGGCCCAGGTGTGCCTCATCGGCGATCGGCTCGTCGCCTGGATCGTCGGTCAGCCGACGTTCGCTCCCAACCGGTTCGGGCCCCCGGCGGTGAACCAGTGGTACGTCCTCGACGGCGACGCTTGGACGACGCTGCCCGTTCCGCTCGACGGAGCGATCGCCAGTGCGGCCTGTGCCGGCTCCGGCGTGTATGCCACGAGATATCTGGCGGACATGAGCACCGATCTCTCGTTCGTCGACCCGATCACCGGCACGTCCCGAGTGCTGTCGACCACCTCGGTCGGCGTCCTGTCGAACGGCCCTCAGTACGGCCGCGCGGTGCCGGTCGGCGACGCCGACAATCGGTTGGCCGTGGCCACTCCCGACGGCATCATCCCGGTGACCGACGACAGCTGGTTCGGTGCCTACGTCGGCCGGTATTTCATCCGCCCCGGCGACACCGTGTCCGACGGCCCCGGGCAGGAGACTCGGCGACCGTCGATGATCCTCGAGGGTCCCGAGGTGTGAGGTGCCAGGTGTGAGCTGACGTCCTAGCGCTCGGTGAGCGGCGTGTAGTCGCGGACCGGGTCGCCGATGTAGGTCTGGCGGGGCCGGGAGATGCGAGCACCCTGCTCGAGCTGCTCCTTGTAGTGCGCCAGCCAGCCGGCGGTGCGGGGGATGGCGAAGAGCACGGTGAACATGTTCATCGGGAAGCCCATCGCCTGGTAGATGAGGCCGGAGTAGAAGTCGACGTTGGGGTACAGCTTGCGGCTGATGAAGTAGTCGTCGGCGAGGGCGACCTCTTCGAGCTTGAGGGCGATGTCGAGCAGCGGGCTCTTGCCCGTGACTTCGAACACCTCGTACGCCGTCTTCTTGATGATCGTGGCCCGGGGGTCGAAGTTCTTGTACACCCGGTGACCGAAGCCCTGCAGGCGACCCTTGCCGGCCTTGACCGACTCGATGAACGCCGGAACGTTCTCGATGGACCCGATCTCGCCGAGCATCTTGAGCACGGCCTCGTTGGCGCCGCCGTGGCGGGGCCCGTAGAGCGCAGCGGCCGCAGCGGCCGTGGCCGAGTACGGGTCGGCGTGGGACGAGCCCACGGTGCGCATGGCGGTGGTCGAGCAGTTCTGCTCGTGATCGGCGTGGAGGATGAAGAGCACGTCGAGCGCACGGGCGAGGACGGGGTTGGCGTCGTAGCGGGGCTCGGCGA
>CALMLJ010000214.1 GCA_937868025.1 uncultured Acidimicrobiaceae bacterium | reverse complement strand
ACGCCGGCTCCGTCCGCGTTCTGAACAACCGAGAAGTGATGGTGTGCTGGCCGAAATGCGCCAAGGAACCCGCACCGGGAAGGTGATCTTCCTCCCAGTCGTGTCCCAGCGAGTCCGAGGACTCTGTCGCCGCCTTGTGCAGCGATGACCCACCTCGGCAAGCGCGTTCGACGAGGTGGATGACCAATCACTGTCAGAATCGACTTCGTGACAACGCCCGCGACCGACGAGCAACAGCAACTCGCTGCTCGTCTGTTCGCGCAGTGGCAGGCCGGAAGACCAAAGAGTCAAATCGAGCGAGAAGAATGGGGCGACGGGAAGTCGCACGGCCGAAGGTTCGATCGACTCATCTCCCAGACGCTCGGGTATCCCACGGTCAAGAAGTCGAAGCTCGCGGACCAGGTGAAGGATCTTGAGCTGCAGGTGAAAGCTCTCGGCGCGGTTCCAGTGGGTGCCCAACCTGAGCCATGGGAGGTCAATCTGAGTCACGCGCGCCGATCCTGCCTCGCTGCCCTGAGAGTGTGGAACGATCCGACCTCGACCTTCCGCACGGAGGCGTTCGCTCTGCTGCTTGTCACCGCGTGGAACGCGCTCCTGATTGCGCTGGTCCAGCGTAGGAACCAGGAGTGGCGGAAGGTCGATGATCTCGGGCAGCCCACGAGTCATCACGGCGACGACGTGTCGTTGGATACCCAGGACCTTTCGAGGCTTGCATTGAGTGGCTCGAACCTGCTGGGCACTCGGGAGAACCTCGCCGTGTGGATCGAGCTGCGAAACAAGGTCGCCCATCGGCATCTACCCGCTCTTGATGCCGTCCTGATCCCGCATGCCCAGGCCGCTCTACTCAACTTCGAGCGTACGATCGTCGAGGAGTTCGGTCTCCCGTACGCGCTCGGCGGCCAGCTGTCCGTGCCACTGCAGCTGTCTGGATTTCGCGATCCTGGGGTGCTGGCATCGCGAAAGAGGCTGCAGGCTTCGCTTCCGCTCGATGTGCAGGCGCTCCTCGCCGCGCCGGAGACGGCCAACCCAGCGCTCCTCGGCGACGAGACCTACACGATGAGAGTTGCGTTCATCCCGATCGTTCCCACCTCGGGGCGAAACCCCGATGTCATTGCGTACTTTGCGAGACCTGGCGAGGTGCCCGACGCGATCAGCGAGTACATCGAACACTTTCTTGTGCTGCCCAAAGGCATCGGAACCCGCCCAAACCTCCGCCCAACCGATGTCGTCATCGAAGTGCAGAAGCGCACCAGCTTCAGGTTCGACACGAACCTGCACGCCGAGGCGGCTCGGAGGCTGGGGGCGAGACCCAAGCGCGGACAGCCGGACGACACCGTCGACATCCGGCTGGCAGAGTACATCTCGGCTTTGAAGGCCTATCTGTACACCCAAGCCTGGATTGACCTTCTTTGCGAGAAGTGCGTGACCCCCGAGGGGTTCTTCGAGGCAACCGGCAAGCCGGCACGGGCGAGTTCTCCCGTGATCGACAACAACCAGCAGTCTCCCGCCGAGTGATGTCACGTGCGGTTCGGCCGCTCCTGTTCTGACCGGCGACTGCGGGCGACCGCCACGGGCACGAATCAGCCCGCCTGCGCTTGCACCATCGAGGCATGTGCCGGCTCACTTGGCCTGCGGCGATGAGCAGATGGCCGACACCGGTCGATCAGCAGCCGAAGTGTGCCAATGAGCCCGGATCGGGAACGTGATCGGGAACATTGCCGGGAACCCGATTTGAGACCGTGCGCGCATGGTTCGTGTCGCCACCCGTATCGAGTTCCCGAACGACGACCCTGGCCCGATGCTCACCCATCTCGACCGGTGGGCGACGGCCACACTGACGAGCCCGGAGGCGTGGGCCTCGGTGCTGGAACGCTGCGGGCAATGGCAGGACTACTCGGCTCGCAACCAGGTGCTGCTCGCCTCCTATGGGATCGCCACCCCGGTCGCCGGTGTCGCCACCTGGAATCTCGTTCCATCGCGTGAGCACGGCCGCCCGTGCGCTGTTCGTGCCGGCGAGCACGGACTCCCGGTCCGTGCCCCGGTTGAAGTCCCGGTCGCCACGACGTCGCCGCGCAGCCGGGACGGTCAACACACCGTCCGTGCCGTCGGGAAACACAAATGGGAAGTGGTGTTCGCCGAGGAACAACTCGCCCGCCGCCCACCGCCGGGCGAACTGGCATGGCCCGCCCTTCCGGCCGGGCTGAGCGGCGCAGGAGGGCACGCCGAGTACACCGAACTGGTCCGCCAATCGATCGGTCGACTCACCGGTCGAACTCCGCGAACGGTGAAGAACCCATGGGACCAGTTGGTCGATGCGGCCGGTCGCGTGCCGCTCGGTGGTCGCCGCCCGGAACTTCGCCCGGCGTTGTGTCGCCAGGCTGCGTGGCTGGCCGCCGACCGCGTCGGTCACGCCGACGGGCCACTCCCGACATTCGACCCAATCCATGTGCGCGGACGTATCCGTTGGGAGCTACTCGCTGACACCCGTCGAGCCACCCAGCAGCTCGTTCAGGCGTTCTCACAGATCGCGGAGGTCGACCTCTCGGCATCCCCTTTGCCGCGGATGGCGATCGCCGACGACCGCATCGTGGCACCGGGCCGCCGCAACTACCTGGCGCCCGCCGACGTCGCCGCCCTGCCGGTGGGCGTGTGGGTCGAAGCGGGGCCGTACACCGCGATCGAATGGGCTGCCCGCGGGATGCCCGACGCGGTCGGCCGCGCTGGATTCATGCGCGTCTCGGACACCGGATACCTCGGCGTCTACGAAACCAGCGACGGCGCCCGATGGCGGATCGAGTCCACCCGGCCGGCGGCGGGCCGGCGAGGCCTGCTCGACGAAGGCGAAGCGTCCAACTTCGTGGCCGCGCAGAAGGCAGTCGGTGTGGTTGTGAGTGATCGGTATCCGACGCTCGCCGCGACCGTGCTCCCACCGGCCGCAGGTCCAGTACCGAGCGGCGTGTTCGACCGTCAGCACTCCAACTGGCAGCCGCTGACCCTCGGTCGTGACGAGCGCTCCGAACAGCGTGACCTCACCGATCGTGTCCGTGTGGTTGTCGCGCCGGGCCCCGGCGGGCGGTGGGACAGCTGGGTGCTCGCCGACTCCGACATCCGGCAGCTCCCACTCGCTGCCAACAGCGCCGCAGCCAAGTCGGCGGCTGAGACCGAAGGCCGGCGAACGATTGTGCAGCTCGCCGCCCAGGCCCCGCAGCTCGCCGACGAACTCATCCACGACGCGGCCGCCGGAGGCACACTCACACGAGAGCTGCTCGTCGACGTCATCGGCCACCGTCTCGATCCAGCCGATCGTGCCCGCCTCGCCGACCCGACAGTTCAAGCCGCCGACCTCGCCGGGCTGCTCGGTGCTACCGGTGTGTTGACACCACCGACCACGATCACCGTGTTGGCCCAAGAGCACGTCGACGCCGACCAGATGGCGACATTGATACCAACGATCGGGTTGCCGATCGCCGACGGCGTGCGTGCCCTCAACGAGCTATGGGATGTCGATCGAGTCGTCGCCGGCCAGATGCTGGGCGCCACCGTGGTGGAACTCCGACAAGCGGG
>CALMLJ010000213.1 GCA_937868025.1 uncultured Acidimicrobiaceae bacterium | reverse complement strand
GACACCACGCAGTCCCAGTCGAGCGCGAGCTCGAGCAGTTCGTCGGGCGGATCCTGGCGTTCCGGGCGGCAGTTGATCTCGACGGCGGTCCCGAACCGGGCGCAGGCCGCGAAGACGATCTCGGCGTCGAACTGTGACGGCGCCCGCGGCGTGCCGACGATCTGTCGGCCGGTGCAGTGGCCGAGGATGTCGACGTTGGGATTGGCGACGGCCATGACCATGCGCCGGGTCATCTGGTCGGCGGGCATCTTCAGCTTGGAGTGCACGGAGGCGACGACGATGTCGAGGCCTGCCAGCACCTCGTCGGAGTGGTCGAGGGTGCCGTCCTCGAGGATGTCGACCTCGACACCACGGAGGATACGGAACGGGCTCAGCAGCTCGTTCAGGCGCTCGACCTCGACGCGTTGCTCGTCGAGCCGCTCCTGGGACAGGCCGTGGGCGATGGTCAGGCGAGGCGAATGGTCGGTGAGGACGATGTACTCGTGTCCGAGATCGATGGCCGTGCGGGCCATGTCCTCGATCGAGGCGCCACCGTCGGACCACGTGCTGTGGAGATGGCAGTCGCCCCGGAGGCGGGTCCGGAGCTCGGCGCCCTCGCCGACCTCGAGGCGGGTCGACGCCTCGAGTTTCGAGAGGTACCCCGGTTTCGATCCGTCGCCGAACGCCTCGGTGATGACGGCGCCGGTGCTCGGTCCGATGCCGTCGAGTTCGGTGATGCTGCGGGCTGCGAGATGACGGTCGAGCTCGTCGTCGCCGAGGCCTTCGACCACCGACAGGGCGGTGCGGAACGCCCGCACCTTCGGAGCGGGAGCGAGCGATCGGTCGAGGTAGTAGATCGCCCGACGCAGCGCAGCGGTCGCGGTGTCCACGGATCCGGTCGTCGTCATCGACGGTCATCGTAGAGCGGCCGCCGCGTTGCCGACCGTCGTGGTCCGCGTTCTACCCTGACCCGATGCTCCCCGCTTCCCGCCGCCGCTCGACCCTGTTCCTCGTCCTCGCGATCGCCCTGCTGGCGACCGCGTGCCTGCCCTCCGAGACGGCCGCCGGCCGTCCCGGTCCGGTGCGAAAGGTCGCGCTGCTCGGCGACTCACTCACCTTCGGCCTCTTCGGCACCACCCCGGGGGTGGCCGACCCGTTGCGTGAGCGCCTCGGAGCGTCGGGCCTCTCGGTCACCATCGACGGCGGACCGGGCGACACGCTGCAGACCCCGTGGCCCGGCCACGCCAACTGGGCGGACCTCCTGCAGACCCGGGTCGACCAGGACGACCCCGATGTGGTCATCATTCAGTCGATCCTGTTCCCCGGCGCCGAGAACCCCGCCAACCACGACAGCTACCTGCGCGCCGCCCAGAAGCTGATCGACATCGGCCAGTCGCGCGGTGCCCACGTGTACTTCGTGCAGCACCACCGGCCGAACAACTCGACGGAGTTCAACGCCGCCGAGATCGCCGAGCGGTTGCAGGGCATCGCCGCCGAGGGCCGGGGGATCGGCGTCATCCCGATGAACTGGTGGATCGCACGTTGCGCGTCGCCGTACGCGTTCGATGGGTGGCACCTGAGCGGCAACGGTGTCCGCTGCTGGGCGGACGCGGCGAACGCCGCGATCAACCAGCTGCGCAACGAGCTGGGCTGACCGCGGCGTTCGCGGCGGAGGGTCGACGTTCCCTTACGGAGCGACGGTCGTCGTCGGCGCGGGGGAGGTGAGCGGCGTCGTGTCCGTGGTGCTGTCGACGGGGGCGACTTCCTTGCCTTCAGCGGCATCCACGAGTTGCTTGACCTGATCGAGGGTCAGCTCGCCGGTCAGCCGGAGGGCGACCGTGCCGTCGGCCTTGACCGCGACGATGGTCGGGAAGCTGGTCGCTCCGAACGCGTTGAGCACCTTGCTCGTCGGATCGTCGACCAGCGTCTCGTTCTTCCACGACTCCTTCTCGAGCCACGACGCCGGGGGGAAGTTGCCGCGGGTTTCGTCGGCCGCCGTCGACACGCCGGTGATCTTGATGTCGCCGAGGCTGTCATCGGCCTGCCACCCGGCGATCAACGGAACTTCCGCCTGGCAGTGGGGGCACCAGTGGGCGATGAACGCGATCAGCTGCGGCTCGCCGCCCTTGATCTCGACCTTCGAGCCGTCGAACGACTTGCCGACAACCGTCGGGATCTGCTGGCCCACGGCCGGGTCGGCAGAACCGTCGTCGGGCAGGTTCGGCAGCGTCGCGCCGGTCACTGTGGCGGGCTGGAACGCGACCTTGTTCTGGTTGTCGCCGCCGCCGTCCTTGACCGCGAACACGATCACGGCGACGAGCACCACGGCGATCGCCGCGCCGATGGCGATCTTGGCGCCCATCGGGCCGCCCTCACCCGGCCGCTTGGGGGAGCCGGGCGCTCCCGGCGCCGGCGTGCCGTACTGGATCTTGCTCTTGGGCTTGGGTCGGTTGGACATGGGTCACGCCTCCGCAGGTGACTCGGACGGCTTGGCCAACGCGTGGAGGCCGAGCCCGATGATGAACAGGAAACAACAGAACGCACCGACCTGGATGGTCGAGTACCAGTGATCGGCCCAGGCCCATCGGACGGTGCAGGGGTTGAGCGGGTCGCACGACGAACTCTCCGACACGACGCCCGTGTCGATGAGGATGTGGTACGTGCTGAACGCCAGGCCGATGCCGGCGAGCGTGAGCGCCGGTGCCCACGCCTTCACGTCGCGACGGAACGCCGCCCAGCCGAGCACGATGACGTTCGGGTAGGCGAAGATGCGCTGGAACCAGCAGAAGCGGCACGGCAGGAAGTGGCGGACCTCGGACAGGTAGAGGCTGGCGAGCGTCATGAGGAGCGCCGCGGCGAATCCGAACCAGAGTTCCTGGCCGCCGATCGTGCGCTGGACGAGGGCCCGGCCCGAGGCCGAGAACCGCAGGACAACGAGGGCGAGCCCCGTCGCGCCGGCCAGGTACGCCAGCGCTTGGACGATGGTCGTGATCAGGTCGTCCATGGGTTGCCCTTCACGAGAGTGCCCGAGTGGGCGCGGCGGGATACGACGTCGTACCGGTCGGCAGTTTGGCGCGGTGACTGAGGCGGGACATGGAAGGTCCTGTGAGGATTCGAAGGTGGGGCCGGGGTTCGGAGCCCACCCATGGCCGCAGGTAGCGTAGGCGAACCATGGAACGATTCGGGTTTGTCGGACTCCCCAATGCGGGGAAGTCATCGCTGTACAACGCACTCGCGGGCGGCGGTGCGCTCGCCGCTCCGTACGCGTTCGCCACGGTCGATCCCAACGTCGGCATGGCGAAAGTGCCCGATCCCCGGGTCGAGGCGCTCGGCAAGATGTCGAACACCAAGACGCTCGTGCACGCCGCCGTGCAGTTCGTCGACATCGCCGGCCTGGTGAAGGGCGCCGCCCAGGGCGAGGGACTCGGCAACCGGTTCCTGGCCCACATCCGCGAGGTCGACGCCATCGTCTTCGTGCTGCGGGCCTTCGAGGACGACGACGTTCCCGGGTCCCACGACCCCGTCGAGCAGCTCGAGACCCTCGAGGTGGAGCTGATCTATGCCGACCTCGAGACGCTCGAGAAGCAGATCGACAAGCGCCGCAAGGCCGCCAAGGGCGACAAGTCGCTCGTCGACGAGGTGGCCGCGATGCAGCAGGCGATCGAGGTGCTCCAACGCGGGGTCGCGCTCTACCGCAGCGACCTCGACGCCGAGACCCGCGACCTGCTCAAGCCGTACTTCCTCCTGACGAACAAGCCGGCGATGGCCGTCGTCAACGTCGACGAGTCGCAGCTCGAGGACGTCGACGCCGTCATCGCCCCGGTGGTCGAGACCATGGGGGGTGCCGCCGAGGTCGTCGGTGCGTGCGTACAGCTCGAGGCCGAGGCCGTTCTCCTCGACGAGGAGGAGCGCACCGAGATGTTGGAGGCGCTGGGCCTCGGCGACGGGGCGCTCGCCCGTTTCCTCCGGAGCGCCTACCAGATGCTCGGTCTGCGGACCTTCCTGACCACCGGTGAGAAGGAGACCCGTGCCTGGACGTTCCGGGCCGGGGCCAAGGCGCCCGAGGCCGCCGGCGTGATCCACACCGACTTCCAGCGTGGCTTCATCCGGGCCGAGACGATCCAGTGGGACGAACTCCTCGAGTGCGGTTCGTGGGCGAAGGCCCGCGAGGTCGGCAAGGCCCGCGTCGAGGGCAAGGACTACGTGGTGCAGGATGGCGACGTCATGGACTTCCGTTTCAACGTGTGAGGATGGGTGGCCGTGGGTTGGCTGGTGCGGGATGGTGAGGTGCTGGCGAGCCTCGAGGTCGCGACCAACGCGGGGCGTCGCGCCAAGGGGCTCCTCGGTCGCGACGGCATCGACGGCGCCCTGCTCATCCCGAAGACCCGCTCCGTGCACAGCATCGGCATGCGCTTCGATCTCGACGTCGCGTTCCTCGACGGCGACCAGCGGGTGGTGAAGGTGGTGCGTCTCAAACGCGGTCGGGTGACCCTCCCGGTGTGGTCGGCCCGTTCGGTCGTGGAGGCCGAGGCCGGCTCGTTCCGTGAGTGGGGCCTGCGCTGCGGCGACGAACTCGAGGTCCGGTGACGGCGCCCATCCTGGTGGTGGGCACCCCGATCGGGAACCTCGGCGATGTCAGCCACCGCGCCGTCGAGGCGATGACGGCGGCCACGGTGATCGCCTGTGAGGACACGCGGCGGACCGGGTCGCTGCTCCGTCACCTCGGCATCGAACGTCGGCGTCTCGTCGTGCTCAATGATCACACCGAGCGTGATGTCGTCGACCGTCTCGTCGCCGACGCGATCGCCGACGAGCGCGTCGTGCTCGTGAGTGACGCCGGCATGCCGGCGATCAGCGACCCGGGGTACCTCCTCGTGAGAGCGGCGATCGAGGCGGACGTACGGCTCGAGGTCGTGCCCGGTCCCTCGGCGCTGCTCGCTGCGCTGGTGCTCAGCGGACTGACGACCGACCGGTTCGTGTTCGACGGCTTCCTGCCCCGCAAGGGTGGGGAGCGGTCGGTGCGTCTGGCGGAGGTGGCAGCGCAGTCCCGCACCACGATCCTCTACGAGGCACCGCATCGCCTGGAGCGCACGCTCGTGGATCTCGAGAAGGTGTGCGGTGGTGACCGGCCGGTCGCGGTGGCCCGGGAGCTGACCAAGCTCTACGAGGAGGTGTGGCGGGGCAC
>CALMLJ010000212.1 GCA_937868025.1 uncultured Acidimicrobiaceae bacterium | reverse complement strand
TTCGCCACGAGGTGTCGATCACCGCCGAAGCAGCGCTGCGCCTCGAGCTCGGTCTGCCCGCCATCGCCGCCTAGGCCCTCGCCGGCACCCGGGTCATCGTCGAGTTCACCGGTCGGTGTCGACGACCCCGTCTACGGTTGGTCGATGGCTGAGATCCCCTCCGCACTCCATCATCTTCTCGGCACCGACCTCGCATCGATCACGCCGGACGCTCTCGAGCGGCTGCTTGGGGCCGAGGAAGGGCAGTCCCTCGAGTTCAAGACGATCGTCGAGGACACGAAAGCCGGCAAGGAGGAGTTCGCCGACGACGTGACGGCGCTCGCGAACGGCGGCGGCGGACTGCTCATCGTCGGGATCCCCGAGAACCGCGACACCGGCCGGGCCCTCAGCATCGCCGGCATCGAACGCGGCGGAGACGAGGCGCTTCGACTCGAGCAGATCCTCGCCTCGCGGGTGCAACCGCCGTTGCCCGTCGACATCGTTCGGGTGGATCTCCCCGACGGCCGTGACGTGATCGTCGTCGCCGTCGAAGGCGGACCCTACCGCCCTCACGCCGTCCTCTCGAGCGGCAGCAAACTCAGCTACCCCATCCGCGTCGGCCGCCAGAAGCAGCACCTGTCCGAAGCCCAGGTGGCCGACAGCTACGCCCGACGGTTCACGTCCGCCACCGACCGTCAGGAACGCCTCATCGAACTCCACCTCGAGCACGGCGCAGAGCTCCCGCTGAACTACTTCGGATGGCTGATCGTCACCGCCCTCCCCTCCTCGCTCGGCCCGCTGCCGCTGACCGAAACGACCATCCGGGCGATCGACTCGACCATCAAGACCTTCGACCTCACTCACCAGTCGCAACGGTTCTGGCAGACGCGCACCGGATACCAAGGACTCATCGCAGCGTCGCCGAGATTGGCGTTCGACATGTCAGTGTCGGCCTTTTTGCAGGTCGACGGATCCGGGTCGATCGCCTTCGGACGCCAGATCACCGGTCGTGCCCACAGCGGCCAGTACACCCGCGAGCACCAGCAGCCGGGCGCAACCAAGGAGATCATTCTGCCGACCGCCCACGTCTATGCGATGGTCGCAGACCAGCTCCGTCTGCTCGCAGTGCATGCCCGAAGATCCGGAGCTTCGGGCCCAACGAGTGTCGCCATCCAGTTCATCTCCGACGTCGGACGCTGCTACGCCATGCCGCCAGACCAGAGAATCGAGACCTTCAACGTTGAGACCGCGGCTTGCGTGTCGAAACTCGGCCGGCCTTCATACCGGACCGTAGACCTGCCTCGACTCGCCGACGACCCAGCCGCCGTACTCGACGCCGCCCGGCTCCTTTCGGCGGACGTGCTGTCGGAGTTCGGCCAACTGTGGACCGGCGTGCACGACGACACCGGCCAACTCGACCCGCTCCGGTTCGAGATCAACGCACCCGCCCTTCACGCCTGGGCAGTCCGCGAAGGAGCGGTGCAGCCTCGCCTGCCCGGTCAGATGCCGGTGTGACCGAACCCGCCGGCGCCACGCACCGTGTCGTCCAGCGACGACACCTCCACGAAGACGGGCGTCGCCACAGCTTGGATCACGAGCTGCGCTATGCGGTCCCCCACCGACACCACGAACGGTTCGACCGGGTCCGTGTTGACGAGCAGCACCTTGAGTTCGCCGCGATAGCCGGAGTCGATCAGTCCGGGACTGTTCAGCACCGTCACCCCGTGCTTCGCTGCGAGCCCGCTCCGGGGCTGGATGAACCCCGCGTATCCCGCCGGGATCGCGACGGCGACACCGGTCGGCACGATCGCACGATGACCGCCCGGAGCGATCACCACATCGACGGTGGACCGCAGATCGACGCCAGCGTCACCAGGGCTCGCGAAGCACGGCACCACGGTGCCTGAGCCCAGCAGGACGATCGGGACCTCGAGCGGCTCGGCGCTCATCGGGCGGCACCCTCGGGGAACGCCTCGATCGCAGCGACCACCGCAGCCGTCGCTGTCGGACCCGACACCGTGAACCAGTTGAGCAGCTGCTCGCCGGCGGGCATGTACGTGACCCGTACCTGCCACGCACCGTCGTCGAAGTCGGGTGGACCTACGACCAGCGTGCCCGGCTGACCGTTGCGGCGTTTCCAGTGCGAGGCGGTGACTGCCAGGACTGTCGAGTCACGTGCCGCCGACGTGAGCGTCCACTCGTCCTCGAGCAGGCCCGAACCTCGGAGTTCGATCACCCCCTCGAACGAGCGGCGATCCTCGAGCGGGATGAACTCCGCGAACGCTTCCAGCGCAGCGAGGCGAGCCGCCAGATCGATCTCGGGTTCACTTGTTGGGTCCACTGCTTCTTTCCTCTCCGATCCTGGTGGTGGTGCTCTTGCTCTATGCGGCGAGGCCTGGGCCTAACCCGATCACCGGCAGTCGGCGCACACCGGGTCGAAGTCGCCTTCGGACGCACCATCGGCGTCCTCGTCGAACCACCACCCGCAGTCGGCGCACACCTGGATGGACCGTTCGCCGAGCTCGTGTTCGACCAGGTCCTCGTCGACCTCGAACCGTTCCGCCAGGGCTCCAGGAGAATCCGTGGTGCCCACGGCGTACGCGGCGACCCGATCCCACACCGCCCACGTCGGCTCCGGGCCGCTGGCGGTGAACGCGGTCACCAGGTCTCGCCTCGCACGATCCGTGCGGCCGCCTCGAGCGACCTGGCGACTGCTTCGGTGTCGCGCTTCTTCTTGTAGCGCACCACACCGAACAGGCAAACCAACCGCATGTGGGTGTCCAATTCTTCGACGGTGACCGGCGGCCCCTCTTTGCGGACCTTGGTGGTCGTCCTGGCCTCCCAGTCGAAGTCGGCGAACGACCTGAGGCCCCGCTTCTCGCAGCGTGTTGGGGGCACCCGTTCGAACCCGAGAATGTTCCCCGAGGATCCGTACAGCCGTCGATCGTCGTTGCCCGGTTCGGCAGGGTCGAGGGGGTAATGCGCTGCGACCATCGTGCCGCTCCCGTTGCGGACGACGACGGTGCGGCCGATGACCTCGAAATCCTCGACCCTGTCGCGGACGACGACCTCTCTGTACCGGACGAACTCCTCGCTGTCGCCGAGTCCTTCTGGCCCGAGGTTCTTAACGGCCTCGCCGATGGTCCGGAACATGCCGGCGTTGTATGGGTACGCCCAGGCGTACCAGGCGGCGTTCTGGCTGTCGCCGACTTCAATGATCCTGTCTTCCATGGCTATGTGGTTCCTTCGGTTCAGCCGGCCGGAGCTGGCGTCGGGGCGGTGAGATCGGCGTAGACGAGCTCGAGCGGGCCGCGGGCCGGCTTCGCTTTCGCCGTCAACGCGTTCGGCATCGACT
>CALMLJ010000211.1 GCA_937868025.1 uncultured Acidimicrobiaceae bacterium | reverse complement strand
ACGACGTGGGCTTGACCGCACACCCCTCGGTCAGCTTCGGGATCCACTCGTCGTGGGCCTCGTCGTACTCGAGGAGGCAGATGACGTTGCTGCGGAAGGTGTCGATGACCTGCTGACGAGCGGCGTCGATCGCCTCGCGCTGGTTGAGGCTCGTCGGCAGCGTGCGGGCCACGGCGTTGAGCATCGTGAGCAGGTCGTTGGTCTCGGCGAGGGTGTCGACCTGGCCGGCGAGCCGGCGGCGGCGTTCCTCGGCCTCGATCAGTCGCGTGCGCAAGTAGGCGGAGCCGAGCGCCACCAGGAACATGGAGCCGAGGAGTAGACCCACCGCTCGGTCGAACGTGACCCGCTCGGTCGGGTGGATGGCGTGACCGACGATCATGGTCGCCCAGCCGATGACGAAGGCGATGGCGCCGTCGACGTATCCCCAACCGAACGCGGCGACAGCGATGCCGGCCATGACGCAGAACACGAACGGCGACACCGGCCCACCGGAGGCGCCGACGCCAAGGCCCAAGATGAGCACATCGGTCAGCGCGACCAGACGGTCGAGCCGGACCCTCGATCCGAGCCGGATCGGGATCATGGTGCGCCAACACGTGAGGAACAGGCAGACCGACAACGTGGCGACGACGCTGTAGGAGCCCTTGAACGCCGCGGCGGCACCGAAAATCATGCCGTACATGACGGCGGCCCACCGGAACGCGTTGACGACCGGGGAGATGGTCGCCTGGATCTGCGGGGAGACGTCGAGGTTGCGGGCCGTCTCGTCGACGCCGCCGAAGGGAAGTGCCCGAAGTGCGGCCACCATGTCGACCGAGCTCGGGACCGGCGCGGTGGCGCGCGAACGCGCGCCGAACTCGTTTGGCGTCGACGGAGCGGTCACCGACGGGTTCAGAATCGACTTCCCGTGCTCGGGCATGGCTTCCTCGCAGGTACCTCCGCTGGTGGCGGAGGAACACAGGGTTGTCCCGCAGGGGCGAACCCTGCGGAAATTTGGCACTCAACGGGCGAGGGAGCCCGCTTACATACTATCTGTTGTACAGCGCGAACGTGCGCTGGGCAGTCCTCGGCGGGCGTGGGTCATCAGGCTCGGGCCGATCGACCTAGATTGGCCGTGTGACCACGAGCGAATCCGATGAATCGTCGGATCCTGCCGGCGCTCTCGGAACGGGGATCGTGACAGACGACATCGAGGTCGTCCACTATCCGGGGGCGAAGCGGCCCGACCGCCGCGAGACCCTCGACGCGGCCGGCGTGGCGATCTCCAAGGTGGAGTGGGGCGACCCGGCGGCGCCCCCGCTGCTGTTCGCCCACGGTGGCTTCGACTTCGCCGAGACCCTCAACGTGTTCGCCCCACTGCTCGTGGCCCACGGGTGGCGCGTCGTCAGTTGGGACCATCGAGGCCACGGGCACTCGGCATGGGCCGACCTCTACAGCTGGGAGGCTGATCTCCGGGATGCCGCGACGGTGCTCGAGTCGATCGGGCCCGCTCCACTTCCGATGATGGGCCATTCCAAGGGGGGCGCACTCACCCTTCAGTTGGCCGAGGCATTTCCTCATCGTTTCACACATCTCGTGAACTTGGACGGCCTTCCGTCGCGCCGCTCCATGCCCGACATCGCGGAGCACGAACGCACGAGAATGCTGGCGCAGGAGCTGGGTGCTTGGCTCGATCACCGTCGGCGTGTCTCGGACAAACAGCGTCGCCCGGGCACGATCGACGAGCTCGCCACCCGACGGGGGCGGATGAACACCCGGCTCGATCACGACTGGCTGCGTTACCTGGTCACCGTCGGTGGTCGCCATGACGGCGACGGCTGGCGCTGGCGAATCGACCCCACCCTTCGGATGGGCGGGTTCGGCCCGTGGCGGCCGGAATGGTCGATGTTGCGGCTCCCCGGCCTGTCCATGCCGTTCCTGGCCGTGCTCGGCCTCGAGCTCGAGGTGATGGGTTGGGGCACGCGCCCCAACGACGTCCTCCCCTACCTCCCGCCCGGCGCACGCTTCGAGCAGCTCGAAGGTATCGGCCACTTCATGCACATCGAGCAGCCCCAGCTCATCGCCGACATGGTGATCGACTTCATCGGTGCACCGACATGAGCGGCACCGACACAGAGCCCACGGCCTGGGTCCGGCACGGCCGGAGCGAGCTGGCGCTCCAGTGCCTTCGCGAGGGCGAGGGTCGGGCGCTCCTCCTGTTGCACGGGCTCGGGGAGCGCACGCCGACGGTCGCACCCGACTGGGTCGCCCCGTGGCCCGGTCCCGTGTGGGGCCTCGACTTCACCGGGCACGGCCGCTCGACCCTTCCCCGCGGTGGCGGATACACCGCGGAGATGCTCCTCGGCGACGCGGACGCCGCGCTCGAGCACCTCGGCGAGGCCACCGTGGTCGGACGCGGTCTCGGCGGGTACGTCGGCCTCCTGCTCGCCGGCGCCCGCGCCGCACGGGTCCACGGCGTGATCATCTGCGACGGTCCGGGCATCGCCGGAGGCGGGATCCAGCCGGGCTCACCGTTCGTCGTGTTCCCCCGGTTCGGTCACGGCGAGACCCCCGACCCGTTCGCCATGGTCGAGTTGGCCCGCGATGTCCGGCCTCCGGACTACGCCCTGAACTACGTGCGGTTCGCGTTCGAGTCGGCCCCGGTGCCCGACCCGGTGGTCGTCGCCGCCGTCGTCCGCCCCGAATGGCTCTCCGCCGTGGCCGTCGAGCCCGGAGTGATCGAGTGCGAACGGTCCGAGGCGCTGGCGTCCTTCATCGACTGAGCTGAACGGCTTATTTGTGGTCGGGGAGCGCCCCAACCCAACAGTTGCCGGTCGTTCACGTCGAAACAGATGGGGTGAGCGAAGGCCTCGCGGGCGGCGATTCCGTCCTCGAACCCGACCGGGACGACGCCATCGGCGTCATGAGTGCCGAGTTCGTCGACCCCGCACTCGAGCGTGAGTTCCAGCTGCATCACCTCGACTCGACCGCCCGCCGGGCCATCTCCACGTCCGTGGTCGGTGCCTCGAGCTGCTTCGCGTTCACCTTCTCGGACTTCACCCGACTCGGGTTCGGTTCCCACTTCGTCCTGTTGCTCGCCCTCCGCTCCTTGGTCCTGCTGGCCTCGGTCCTCTTCGCCATGGCCGTCCGCCGGAATCCGGTCCGCAGCCTTTCCTGGAAGTTCGTGTCGACCCTCGAGTCGGCCGTCCTCGCGGTGCTCTTCGTGGTCATGGCGTTCCGGCCCGAGGAAACCGAGGTCAACAACCTCGGGATCTCGGTGACCATCGTCGCGATGTTCCTGCTCGTGCCGAATCGCTTTCCGGCCGCGTTCGCCATCTCCGTCGCCACCGTCGTCATCGATCTCGGCCTCGCCGTCACGTTGGTCGACAGCCCGCTGAGTCGTCAGATTCCCTCGGCGTTGACCCTCGTGTCGTTCCTCGTCATCGGGGCCATGAGCGCCAACCAGCTCCAACGCGCCCGGCGGGAGGAGTTCCTGTCGTTGCGTAACGCCCGGACCTCGAACGACCTCCTCGTCGAGGAGATCGGACGACGACGCGTCCTCGAGGACGAGCTGACCTGGATGGCGACCCACGATGCGCTCACCGACCTGCTCAACCGTCGAGCCTTCTACGAACTCGCCGAGCGTGAAGCGGTGCGGGCGCGCCGCACCAACCTCCCCGTTTCGATCCTCGTGATCGACGCAGACGAGTTCAAGGCGGTCAACGACCGGTTCGGTCACCACGCCGGCGACGAAGCGCTCCGCCGCATCGCCGCCACGTGCAGGCAACACCTCCGCGCCGACGACGTCGTCGGGCGAGTCGGTGGTGAGGAATTCGCCGTCGTCATGCCCGGCGCGAACAGCGCGCTCGCACACCATGTCGCCGAACGTCTCCGGGTTGCCGTGACCGAGGCCCCCATCGATCACCCCGACGGCCCGATCAACCTGAGCGTCAGCATCGGAGTCACCGAATACCGCGTGTGGCACGAGGCCATGCTCGACGCAATCCAACGCGCCGACGAGGCGATGTACCTGGCCAAGACCACCGGCCGGAACTGCGTCGTTCCCGTCTGATCGATCAGGCGGGTGGCAGGGCGAGGCCCCGGAAGGTCGCGCCCAGCACGGCCTCCTGCAGGTCCCGGCGGGCGTCGCCATCGGCGGAGACGCCCAGGAGGAGCACCTGCGCCAACCCGTGGGTCACCGTCCACAGCGTCAGCGCGGTGACGAACGGGTCGTGATCGGGGTGGATCGCACCGGTCGCGATCGCGTCGGCGATGGCCTTGGTCGGTTGTTCGAACGCTTCGGTCGCGGCGGCGAGTTCCGTACGGGGGTTCGGCAGCTCGAGCGCCTGGGGCGGGAACATGAACATCGCCTGGAACAGCCCCGGATTGGCCAGGGCCATGTCCACGTAGATGAGGCACTGCTGGCGAATCCGGTCGATCGGGTCGTCGGTGGCGATCGCCGCGTACCGATCGAGCAGCTCACGGAAGCCCGTCTCCGCGAGCGTGGCGAGGAGGTCGGACTTGTCGCGGACGTGGGCGTAGAGCGCCGGTGCCGTCACGCCGAGGTCACTCGCCAACCGACGGAGCGACAACGCGTCCAGCCCGTGCTCGGACACGAGTTGCAACGCCGCCGCCACGATGGCGGGACGACTGAGGGCGGTGCGGGCTGCGGGGGGTTGCTCGGGACCGGTACTCACCACGTCGGATCGTAGGAGATCAGGCGGGCGGCGTCGGCTTCCGAGAGTGGCTTGGAGATGAGGAAGCCCTGAGCGACGTCACAGCCGAGCGACCGCAGCTCGGCGAGGTCGGACTCGGTCTCGACTCCTTCGGCGATGCACTGCAACCCGAGCGTGCTCGCGAGGTCGATGACGGATCGGACGATCGCCGCGTTGTCGCGATCGTTGCCGATCCCGTCGACGAAGCTCCGGTCGATCTTGACCACATCGATCGGGAACGAGCGGAGGTAGGTGAGCGACGAGTAGCCGGTGCCGAAGTCGTCGAGCGACAGCTTGAGACCGAGCGCCTTCAACTTCTCGAGGACCATGATCGACCGGTCGACGTCGTCGAGGAGGATCGACTCGGTGATCTCCATCTCGACGTTGTTGGGATTGACTCCGGTCTCCTCGAGGATCGCCTCGATGTCGGCGATGAGCGACGGCTTCACGAGCTGCTTGCCCGACAGGTTGATGCCCATCGTGAAGTTCTCCCCGCCGGGGAGCTCCGTCGACCACTTGGCCAGGGTACGGAGGGCCTCTTCGATGACCCACGAGCCGATCGGGATGATGAGCCCCGACTGCTCGGCGATCGGCACGAAGTCGCTCGGCGACAACAGGCCGTGCTCAGGATGCTGCCACCGGATCAGGGCCTCGGCGCCGTTGATGCGGCCCGTGTCGAGCGAGATCTGCGGTTGGTAGAAGAGCCGGAGCTCGTTCCGGCGAAGCGCACGCCGGAGCCCGGTCTCGACAGTGAGGCGGTCGACGGCCCGGGCGCGCAGGTTGCCGTTGAACACCTCGGTGCGGTCGCGGCCCCGGAGCTTGGCCTCGTGCAGCGCGGCATTGGCGTCGCGGATCACCGACGCCGGATCACCACGGGTTCCGTCGGTCACCGCGACCCCGGCGGTGAACGTCATCAGGAGTTCGACCTCGGCCATGCCGACGCGACCCGACACCGCCTTGCGGATGCGTTCGGCCAATGCCTCGGCACCCTCGGCCGTCTCCAGGCCCTCCATCACGATCGCGAACTCGTCGGCGCCGAAGCGGGCCACCATGTCGCGCGACCAGACCAGGCCCGTGAGCTTCTGAGCCGTCTGCTTCAGCAGGTTGTCGCCGACGCGGTGCCCGAGGCTCTCGTTGATGATCCGGAAGTTGTCGAGGTCGAGGAAGACGACGGCGACCCACGTGCCGTCCTGCGCGCCTCGATCCATCGCCTCGGCGAGGCGCTGGGTGAGCAGGGCGCGGTTGGGCAGATCGGTCAGGGGGTCGTGGGTGGCCTCCCACTCCAACCGCTCCTCGAACTGCTTGCGTTCGGTGATGTCGCGGAGCACGGCCGAAATGCGGTTGAGCTGTCCCGATTTCTGGTGGTCCGGGATGACCTGAGCCGAGAAGGGCTCCCACGTGCCGGCGGCGGACCGAAGGGTCACCTCGCCGTGCCAGATCTCCCGGCTCGCCATGTGCTGAGCGATCGTCTCGAGGGCGTCGGCGGGCCGCGTCTGGAAGTCGAGCGGCGTCGTCACGGTCGCCAGGAGGGCTTCCTGCTCGATACCGAGGAACCGACGACCGGCCGGGTTCACATACAGCGGCATGAGTTCGGGGTCCATCACGATGACCAGGTCGCTCGACGCCTCCATCAGCGTGTAGAGACGGGCCTGGTCCTCCTCGGCGCGGACCCGAGCCGTGATGTCCTCCACCGCCCACAGGTAGTTCGTGATCTCGCCGGCGCTGTCGAGCTGGGGAAGGATCCGCACCGAACCCCACCGGAGCTCGCCGTCGGGCCGGATGAACCGCATCTGCGTGGTGGCCGAATCGTTCTCGCCCGCCGTCCGCCAGGCCGCCAGCGCGTTGTCGATGTCGCCCTCGTGGATGTGTCGACCGAGCTCGTCACGGAGGAGATAGTTGGCCGACGTCCCCATGATCTGCTTGAGCCGGGCGTTCAGGAACACGAAGTTGCCGTCTCGGTCCTGGAGGCCGACACCGAACGGCGCTTCGTTGACTATCGTCCGGAACCGCTCCTCGCTCGTGCGCAGCGCGCGGGTTCCGGCTACGCGCCGCGAGGCGTCGCGGATCGTCACGAGCACCTGGGGCTCACCCGACTGGTCGATCGCCAGCACGTCGACATCGCACCACACCGACGCCGAGTCGCCACCGAACACCTGACAACACACCGGCTCGGAGTCGTCGACGCGAGCGGCACCCTGCACCCGGGCGCGGATCGCCGGCCGGTTCGTGTCGTCGATCAGGTTGCCGATGTCGACACCGGTCAGGTCCCGGGGCTGGTGTCCGAGGATCGAGTACACCGACGGGGACGCCCACTGGATCGCACCATCAGGCGTGCACAGGAGTGTCGCCAACGCGGCATTCGTCAGATATCCCCACAACAGCTGGGAATCGGTGATCGCAGCTGCGAGTTCGGTCGGGCGTTCGTCGAGGACGGCCTGACTCATGGGGGGATCACGATCGGGCATACCGCTTTCCATCGGCACGTTGCCGTGGAACTGAAACGGGCGTGACCGAAAATCCGTCGGTCTCGTGATTCGGGTCGATCCGGGGTCAGGATCCGGTGGTCTCGTCGAGGTCGGCGACGATCTCGGTGACCCGGAGTTTGGCGGTGTCGAGCCGTTCGCGGCACAGACCGACGAGGAACGCGGCACGGGCCACGTGGTCGGCCAAGTGGTCGATATCGAGCCGGTCGTCCTCGAGTTGGGTGAGGATCGACTCGAGTTCGGCCATGGCCGCGGCGTATCCGGGGGTCTCGTCGGTCATGTGCCCGGAACCGTAGCGCCGTCGGAGGCGATACCGGACGACGACGCCGTGACGACCGACGTGATCCGTCCATCGGCGACCTGGGTGACGAGCACGTCGCCCTCGTCGAGATCGGCGGCGCGGACGACGCGGCCGTCGGCTCCCCGCGTGATCGACCAACCCCGCGCCAGCGACACCGCCGGGTCGTAGGCGCGGACGGTGGCCGCGATCGCGTCGAGCCGCCGGCCCTGATCGCCGATCGCCCGCGGGGCTGCAGCGACGAGGCGGCGGCGGGCGTCGTCGGTGCGGGCGGACCCGCGGATGACATGCGCATCGGCGAGGCGGCGCACCCGATGCGCCGCTCCGGCGAGGTGCGACGAGCTGCGATCGAGATCGGCGAGCGCGGTGCGGGCCGTGCGACTCGCCAGCCGATCGAGCCGGATCGCGCTCCGTTCCAGACGCCGCGCCGTGGCGTCCTCGATGCCGCTCCACAGGTCGTCGAGCTGCTGGGCACCGGCGACGACGAGCTCGACGACGGCTGCCGCGCATGCCGTCGGCGTCTTCCACGAGCGGTGGGCGACCTCGTCGGCGACGGTCCGGTCGATCTCGTGGCCGAGCCCGGTCCAGACCGGGACGGGCGACGACGCGACGGCGCGGGCGACGATCTCCTCGTCGAAGGCCGCGAGATCGGTGCGGGCACCGCCACCGCGGACCAGTGCGATGAGGTCGACACCGGCGGCAGCGGCGCGCCCGAGTGCCGCAACGATCGAGGCGGGAGCATCGGCGCCCTGCACGCGGGTGTCGACCACGACCAGGTCGAACCCGATGCCACCCCTGCCGAGCTCGTGCATCGCGTCCGCATGCGCAGCGCTGCCGATGCTCGTGACGACTGCGATGCGGAGCGGCACCGGTTCCAGGGGCAGTGCCGCGTTGGCACGCAGGAGCCCCTCGCCGTCGAGGCGGGCCAACAGGAGGGCCCGCTCCGCCGCCATGTTCCCGAGCGTGAACACTGGGTCGATGCCGCTCATCTTGAGCTGCAGTTGGCTCCGCGCTCCGTAGACCTCGACGCTCCCGCGGATGCGGACCCGCACGCCGTCGGAGATGCGGACGGCGCCGCCGCTGCGACGGAGATGGCGGTTGACGTTCTGTCGGTGCCACTCGAACAGCGTGACCGCCAACGTGTTCGGGGCCCGCCCCCCGGCCTCGTCGGCTGGCTCGGTCAACGTGAAGTAGACGTGCCCGGCGTTGGAGCGTTGCAGGTTGGAGATCTCGCCCTCGATCCAGATCTCGCCGCCGAGCGTCTCGCCGATGACGGCGTTGACCCAGTCGGTCAGCTGGGCGATCGTCCACGTCACGACGTCAGGCACCTGGCGAGGGTAGTTCCGTCCGGTGGCCTCGTCCCTCGCCCGACGGTCCATACTTCTGGGGATGGCGGAAGCGAACGAGGGGAACGAGACGTCGGGCGCCCGACGTTGGTCCCGCCAGAGCTCCGGCACCGCTCGTGCGCGTTCGACCGTGCGCGGCGTGCTCGGGTTCCAGCTCCTCGCCAATGGCCTCGGCCTGTCGGTGATCCTCCTCTACGTCACGCTGCTCTTCCCGCCCGGCAACGACGAACAGGAGAGCGCGCTCAACCTCAAGGTCTTCGGGGCGTATCTCGCGGTGAACCTCCTCGTCGGCCTCCCGGTCAACCAGCTCCTGTTGCGGCGTGCGGTGGTGTGGGTCCGAGAGGGAACCGAGGCGACGGCCCGGCAACGGTGGCTGGTCCTTCGACTGCCGTTGCTCGAGACCGGCACGGCGCTCGTGTCGTGGTTCGGTGGAGCGATCCTGTTCGGGATCATCAACGAGTCGGCGCGACGCGTCTCGGTCGGCATCGCCCTCGCCGGCGTCGTCACCTGCACGCTGCTGTACCTCCTGTTGGAGGGCCACTTCCGGCCGGTCTTCGCCCTGGCGCTCCGAAAAGCCGACCTGCCTGAAGGGCGCCGCGATGTCTGGCCCCGCCTGATGCTCGCGTGGCTGCTCGGCAGTGGCATGCCCATCGCGTTGTTGGGTGCCGCCCCACTCCTGGACGAACGCTTCGACTCGTCGCGACTCCCGTGGATCGCCGCGTTCGGGTTGCTCGGCGGTGGTGCCGTCATGACGACCGCTGCGATTTCGGTGTCGCGCCCCCTCAACCGTCTCCGCGGCGTGCTGCGTGACGTCGAGCAGGGCGAACTCGACATCGACGTTCCTGTCGACGACCTCGGAGAACTCGGCCGACTCGCCGAGGGCATCAACGACCTGGTCGCCGGACTCCGCGAGCGGGAGCAGCTGCGGGACGTGTTCGGACGCCAGGTCGGCCAACCGGCGCTGGCGCACCTGCCCGGCGACACGGAGAGCTTCGACGCCGCCGGGGAACAGCGCGACGTGACCGTGCTCTTCGTCGACCTCCAGGGCTATACCCGGTTCAGCGAGTCGGCATCGCCCGAGGCGGTCGTCGCGATGCTCAACCGGTTCTTCCGCGTGGTCGTCGCCGCGGTCAACCGTGAGGGCGGTTGGGTGAACAAGTTCGAGGGCGACGCAGCGCTGTGCGTGTTCGGGGCGCCGCAACCCGACGAGTCGCACGCCGCGAACGCACTGCGCGCCGCCGAAGCGCTGCGCCGCGACCTCGCCCGTGGCGAACACGAACTCCTCGCCGGCATCGGCGTCGCCACGGGCACCGCCGTGGCCGGCTTCATCGGCACGCCCGAACGTTACGAGTACACGGTCATCGGTAACTGCGTGAACCTCGCCTCGCGGCTGTGCGATCTCGCCAAGGAGGAACGCTCCGGGGTCCTCGCGTCCCTCGACACGTGGGTCGCCGCCGGCCGCCCCGAAGGATGGCTCGATGTGGGCCGGGTCCGGGTGCGGGGCCGGTCCCAGAAACTGACGGCCGTCACCCTGGCGTCAGGGCGACGGTCCCGCCGCGAGACGTCGGGACGGTTCAGGCCGTCGGACCGGTGAGCGTCCGGTAGAGATCGGTGTAGAGCCCGCCGGCGGTGACCAGCGTGGCGTGGGTGCCGCGCTGGACGATGCGCCCGGAGTCCATGACGAGGATCTGGTCGGCGGCGGTGATCGTCGAGAGTCGGTGGGCGATCACGATCGAGGTGCGGTCGGCGAGCGCCGTGGCCAGGGCCATCTGCACGAGGTGCTCGTTCTCGCTGTCGAGGTGGCTCGTCGCCTCGTCGAGGATCACGATCGCCGGGTCCTTCACCAGCATTCGAGCGATCGCGAGTCGTTGCTTCTCACCGCCCGACAGGCGGTAGCCCCGCTCACCCACCACCGTGTCGAAGCCATCGGGGAGGCGCTCGATGACGTCGAGTACCTGCGCCGCCTTGCACGCGTCGCGCAACTCGGAATCGGTCGCGTCGGGCCGGGCGTAGCGCAGGTTCTCGCCCACGGTGGTGTGGAACATGTGGGGGTCCTGGGCGACGATGCCGATCGAGCTCCGCAGGCTCGCGAGGGAGATGTCGCGCACGTCGGTGCCGTCGACGCGGATCGCTCCCGAGCTGACGTCGTACAACCGGGTGACCAACGACGACATCGTCGACTTTCCGGCACCCGACGGGCCCACCAACGCGACCATCTGCCCGGGCTCGATCGTCGCCGTGACGCCGTGCAGGACCGTGGCCAGTTCGTCGGTCTGCGGCGCGAAGTTGCCTTCGAGGGACGCCACCGACGTGTCGGACGCGGCGGGGTAGTGGAACGTGACGTCCTCGAACTCGATGCGGCCCTTGGCCCGGCCGAGATCGACGGGCTGCGCGGCATCCTGGATGGGTGTGGGCGTGTCGAGCACCTCGAAGACCCGCTCGAAGCTGACGAAGGCCGACATCACGTCGATGCGGGCGTTGGTCAGCGACGTCAACGGCTCGTAGATGCGGACGACCAACGCCGCGAGCGCCGTGAGCGTTCCCAGGGTGATCACGCCGTTGATGACCTGGCGTCCGCCCCACCAGTAGATGGCAGCGGTACCCATGGCGCCCACGAGGCCCATCACCGACAGGAAGATGCGGGTGAGCATCGCCGACTTCACGCCGATGTCGCGGACCTTCGCGGCACGGCCCGAGAACTCGGTCAGCTCTCGCTGCTCGTTGCCGTACGTCTTGACCAACATCGCGCCCGACACGCCGAACCGCTCGGTCATGATGTTGTTCATCTCGGCGTTCTCCTGCATGCCGTCACGGGTGATGGTGGCGAGCCGCTTGCCGACCCGCTTGGCGGGCCAGATGAACAACGGGAGGAGGAGCACCGACGCGATGGTGAGTCGCCACTCGAGCCGCGCCATCGCCGCGAGCGTGACGACCACGGTGATGACGTTCGACACCACCGTGCCGAGCGTGCCGGTGAACGCCCGCTGGGCGCCGATGACGTCGTTGTTGAGGCGGCTGACGAGTGAACCGGTCTGCGTGCGGGTGAAGAAGGCCATCGGGAGGCGCTGCACGTGGTCGAACAGCTCGGACCGGAGGTCGTAGATGAGGCCCTCACCGATGCGGGCCGACCAGTAGCGCTCCGCGAGGCCCAACAGGCTGACTCCGACGGCGGCAGCGACGACCAGCGCCGCGAGCTGGGTGAGGTAGCCGGTGTCCTTGTCGGCGATGGCGTTGTCGACGATCGCCTTGAACAGGAGGGGCGGGGCCAGCGACAGCAGCGCCTCGAGGACGATGGTGACCAGGAAGCCGATGAGCATGCCCTGGTAGGGCTTCGCGTAGTGCCCGACGCGGCGAACCAGCCCGCGGTCGAGCTTGCGTTTCGCAGCTTCCTGATCGCTGTACGTCATTCGGTAGAGCACGTGCACGTCGGACTCCAACGCTTTGATGCGTGAACATCATTCCAACACGGCGCGGGCCGACCATGATCGAGGAGGGGAGTAAGGCCCTCGAGCCGACGAGCCCGAGGGCCGTAACCCTGCGGAGAGTAAGGGATTTGAACCCTTGGAGGCTTGCACCTCAACGGTTTTCGAGACCGTCCCGTTCGTCCGCTCCGGCAACTCTCCGGGATCGAGGTTAGCGGAGGACGGGGTGACCCCGTGACGAGTTCAGATCTCGGTCGTCCGGCGGGATGCGAAGAACGTGGTGAGGAGCGAGGCGCACTCCTCCCCGAGGACCCCGGCCCGGGTCGGGAACTCGTGATTGAGGCGAGGGTCGCTGCCGAGGTGGTAGAGCGAACCGGTGGCACCCGCCTTCATGTCGACGGCCCCGAAGACCACCCCACCGATGCGCGAGGCCCACATGGCACCGGCGCACATGGGGCACGGTTCGAGTGTGATGACCACGGTGACCTCGCCGAGGCGCCACTCGCCGACGACCGCCGCGGCCTCCCGCAGAACGAGGAGTTCGGCGTGCGCGGTGGGGTCCTGGTCGATCGCCCGGCGATTACCGGCGGTTGCGATCACGTCGCCGTCGCGGACGGCGACGGCACCGATGGGAAGATCGCCGGCGGCCTCGGCGGCCCGGGCCGCGTCGATGGCGAGGCGCATGAAACGTTCGGGGTCGGCGGCGACAGCGGCGTCGATCGGCATCGGCGCAGCGTACGCGACGGGTTCTGTCCCGCGAGGGGACGCGATCTGTGTCCCCTCGTGGGACAGAACCTATGCGGCGTGGATCAGCGGCTCCGGCGACGGCGGACCGCCAGGACGAGCGCCCCGGCGACCATCGCCAGCCCGGCGGCGAGGAGCAGCACCGACACCGTCGTGCCGGTCGTGGCGAGGGGTGATCCGGTGCTCGGCCGCGTCTCGACCGCGCGGCGCACCGCCGGCGGCGACGTCGTCGTCGTCGTGGTCGTGGGGACCTGCACCTCGGACTCGACGACGGTGACCGGGTTCGTCACCGACGAGGTGTTGTTCGTGGCATCGCGATCCACCTGCGTGCTCCCGACGGTGCCCGTGTTGGTGATCGTCCCCCGGGCTCCGGCCGCCACGGCGACGGTCAGGGCGATGGCGGGGAGCGTGGTGCCGCTCGCCAGTGTGGCCGCGGTCGAGCAGGTGACGGTCGTCCCGTCCAGGGCGCACGTCCACCCGCTGCCCGTGGCCGTGAGCGGCTGCAGCCCGGCGGGCAAGGTGTCGGTGACCTTGATCGAACTCGCCGTCGCCGGACCCTTGTTCCGCACGGTCAAGGAGTACGTCGCCTCCTGCCCTGCCACGAGCGACGACGAGGTCAGCGCCTTGACGATGGCGAGGTCGACCGCGGGATCGGGCGTCGGGACGGTCGCAGCGTCGGAGACGTCGGGCGTCTCGTCCGAGCTCGCCACCGCCGTGTTCACGTAGGAACCGGCGTTGAAGTCGGCCTGCGTGACCACGTGCGTGGCGGCGCACGTGAGCTTCTCGCCGGACGCCAGGGTGACGCCCGGGCCCGACGGTGCGGCGGCGCAGCCGCTCGACAGCACGGCTCCGACACCGGCCTCCTCGATCCGGACCCCGTTGAGGGTCGCGACGCCGGTGTTGGTCACGGTGATGGCATAGGTGATCGTGTCGCCGAGGGCGTAGGGGCCGGTCGACGTGGCCACCTTGTCGATCGACAGGGCCGCCCGCGGGATCGACCACGTGTCGATGACCGGTGGGGTCTGATCACTGTCGGCCGTCGCCACGTTGTCCACACTGTCCTCGGTCAGGTCGGCGGCCGACACGGCGTCGGCAGCGGTGCACGTGACCGACACGCCGGCCGCCATGGCGAACGGCTGACCGTTGCCGGGACCGTCCCCGTTGCAGTCGATCGACGCGAGGGGAATCCGGTCGTCGGCGACGGTCACGCCGGTCAGAGCCGCCCCGCCGACATTGGTCACGACGTAGGTGTACGTGAGCACGTCACCGGCCGAAGCGTACGAGCCGGGGTCGCCCGACTTCTCGATGCGCAGGCGGGCTACGGGGATGTCGGCGTCGTCACCGGGCGAGGTCGGGTCGTCGGGTGACGTGACGGTGGCCTCGTTGTGCACGACCATCAGTGACGGGCTGGTCCCCACGGCGTAGCTGATCGTGAACGTCACCGACGTCCCGGGCGCGATGTCGCCCAGCGAGCAGCTGGTGCCGGTCTCGCCGCACACACCACCCTGCGATGCCAGGTAGTCGACGCCGGCGGGAAGCGGGTCGTTCACGATTGCGTCGTGCGCGGTGCCCCCGCCGGCGGCGTTGGTCACCGTGATCGAGAAGGTCGCCACGCCTCCGGGCAGCACGGTCGACGAGCCCGGTGATTTGGTGATCGTCAGATCGGCCGCCTTCCGGGTGTTGGTGAAGGTGCACACGACGGCGGCGTCGGCGGATACCTCGACGTTGCCCGCTTCCACGTCGACCGTCGACCCCTCGTCGGCGGTGTCGATGCAGGCGACGGTGGCGGAGTACTCACCGCCGGGGGTCGACCCGGCGGCCGCTTCGGCGATCGCGTGGATGCCCGGCGCCACGGTCACGGCGCCGGTGGTGCCGTTGTGGGATGCCGCCGCCGTGCGGACGGTGCCGTCGACGGACAGGTCGAAGGTGCCGGGGTCGTCGGTCGGGGAGAGTTGCTTGCGCACTTCGAGGGTGCCGGTGCGGCGGGTGTTCGTAAACGTGCAGACGACCGCTCCGCTGCCGTCGGCCATGATGTCGAGGCTGGCGCCGAAGCCGTAGGCGATCGGGGTCCCCCCGGCGGTACAGGCGATCGCCGAGTCGTAGCCGTCGAGATCGGCGCCGGTCTCGGAGACCGTGACGGAACCGGTGTCGACGGTCGTCGTCCCGCTCGAACCGTCGACGGCGTCGTCCACGATCACGGTGTCGTCGACCAGGAGGTCGAAGGTGTGACCGCTCTCGAGCGGATCGACGACGACCTTCTCGACGGTGATGCCGACGGTCGCCCGGGTGTTGGTGAACGTGCAC
The DNA here is from genome assembly GCA_937868025.1 of uncultured Acidimicrobiaceae bacterium. Next base: position 13,526 of record CALMLJ010000211.1, on the reverse strand, counting down.
ACCACCACGTCACCGCTCGCGACGGCGACCGCGCCGTTGGTGACGACCAGCGGCGCGTTGGTCACGGTCTCGCGGCAGGCGAGCGTGGGGAGGTAGTCGAGGGAGGCGTTGGTGGGGGAGCCCTTCTCCGCCACGGCGTGGACGCCGGGGATGACCACGATCGCGCCGGTCGTGCCGTTGTGCCCTGCTCCGACCGTGCGGACGGTGCCGTCGATCGAGAGGTCGAAGGTGGCCGGATCGTTGGCCGGTACCAGCTGCTTGCGCACCTCGATGGTGCCGGTGCGTCGCGTGTTGGTGAACGTGCAGACGACATTGGCTCCGACCTCGACGTCGATCTGGAGCGAGCTCGCGTCGTTGGCCCTCGCAACCGGTTCGCCGTCCTCGGTGCAGACGATCGAGGTGGCGTACTGCCCGAGGTTCGCTCCGCTCTCCGACACCGTGACGGGGCCGGTATTGACCGTCGTCGACCCCGTCGAGCCGTTGACGGCCTCGTCGACGACCACCTTCGCCCCGGCGAGGAGGTCGAAGGTGTGACTGCTCGCCAGCGGGTCGACCACAACCTTGGTGAGCGTGAGATTGCCCGTCGTCCGGGTGTTGGTGAACGTGCAGACGACCGCGTCGCCGGCGTCGACCTGCACGGACCCGGCGGTGGGGATCACCGGCGCATTGCCGTTGGCGCTGTCGACGCAGCTGAGCGATGCCGCGTAGTCGCCGAGCTTCGTGTCTGCTGCCCCGGCCTCGGCGACCGAGTGCGGGCCCTGGGCGACCGTGACGGCCCCGGTGGTGCCGTTGTGCCCTGCTCCGGCCGTGCGGACGGTGCCGTCGATCGAGAGGTCGAAGGTGCCCGGATCGTTGGTCGGTACGAGCTGCTTGCGCACCTCGAGCGTGCCCGTGCGTCGGGTGTTCGTGAACGTGCACACGACGTTCGACCCGGCAGACACCTCGACCGTGAGTGACGTTCCTCCACCCGAGGCGAGGGGTTGGCCACCTGACGTGCAGGCGATCGCCGTGGTGTACCGCCCGAGGGCGCCACTGGTCTCCGACACCGTCACGGGTCCGCTGTTGACGGTGGTTGTGCCGGTCGAGCCGTCGACCGCTTCGTCGACGACGACGTCGGCGCCGGCGAGGAGGTCGAACGTGTGGTTGCTGCCGACCGGGTCGACGACGACCTTTCGCAGTGTGAGCCCACCGGTGGAGCGCGTGTTGGTGAAGGTGCAGACGACCGCGTCACCGGGGTCGACCTGGACCGTGCCGTCGGAGACGGCGACTGCGGTGCTGCCGTGGGCGGTGTCGATGCAGCTGAGGGCGGCGGCGTAGTCGGCGAGGCTCGTGCCACTTGCCCCGGCCCCGGCCTCGGCGACGGAGTGGGTGCCGGCGGCGACCACGACCGGACCGGTCGTGCCGTTGTGTCCTGCTCCGGCCGTGCGGACGGTGCCGTCGATCGAAAGGTCGAAGGTCCCGGGATCGTTCGGGGGCGAGAGCTGCTTGCGCACCTCGAGGGTGCCCGTCGACCGGGTGTTGGTGAACGTGCAGACGATGTCCGCTCCTGCGGTGACGTTGACGGTGAGCGACGTCCCCGTCCCCGCGGCGATCGGCTGCCCGGCGGAGTTGCACACGATGGCCGACGAGTAGAGGCCGAGGTCGCCTCCGGCCTCCGACACGGTGACGGGTCCCGTGTTGACCGTGGTCGAGCCGGTCGATCCGTTGGTCGCGCCGGCGACGACGGTGGTGCCGCCGGCGCGCAGGTCGAAGGAGTGGCCGCTGTTCAGGGGATCGACGACGGTCTTGGTGAGCGTCAGGTTGCCCGTCTTACGGGTGTTGGTGAACGTGCAGACGACCTTGGCGCCCTCGTCCACGACCACGTTGTCGTCCTTGGTCACGAGGACCGGCGTGGTGCCCGCCGTGTCCACGCACGCGACTGTCGTCGTGTAGTCGGACAGGTTCGCCGCGTTTCCGGCGGCCACCGTCTCGGCGATCGAGTGTGAACCGACCGGAACGGTGCGCTCACCGGTCGTGCCGTCGTCGCCGACCCCGGCGACCTCGTGCGGCCCGCCGTCGATGTCGAGGTCGAACCGACCCGGGTCCGTCGACGGCACGAGTTCCTTGCGCAGTTCGAGCGTTCCGGTCTTGCGCGTGTTGGTGAAGGTCACGGTGTTCGTGCCGTCGGCGATGGTGACCGCTCCGCCGGCCGGAGCGACGGCGCTCGAGTAGCCGGCGTTCGCCGTCTCCGACACCGTGCACGCCGTCCCGGTCGGGATCCCCGACACGGTGTGCTGCTGGCCTGCCTTGAGTCCGATCGTGCGGGGCTGGGGACCGCAGTCCCACTGGAACGTGAACACCTGGTCGGGGTCGCCGAGGCTGTTGGGCGGGAACACCTTCCCGATGAGGAGGTCACCGACCCGACGGTGATCGACGTAGCTCGCCGTCTGGGCCGCGCCGGTCGACGGGAAGCCGACCGTGCCGTTGGCAGCCGGCGTCACCTGGAAGAAGTCGCCGCTCACGCTGCCGTTCGGGTTCTCGTCCACGACGCAGTTCGATCCGGTCGGAACGTTCGACACCGTCACCGAGCCGGCGGTCGAGGGCGCGTTGATCGTGATGTCGAACGGGCTGCCCGGCACCGGGGCACCGCCGCAGGTGAGGTCGAAGCGGAAGGTGCCCGCACCCTGATCGATCGTCTTGGAGATCGTGATGGTCCCGACGTCGCGTCGGTTCGAGAAGGTCACGTTGTTGCCCTGCGAGGCCACGGTGATCTGTCGAGGAGTGACGTTGCCGGCGACCGAGCCGTCGAGGGTCCACCCGGCGGGGACCGCTTCGGTGATCGTGCACGATGTGCCCACCGGCACGCCGGCGATCGTGGCCGTGCCGTTGGCGCTGTTCGACGCCGTGATCGTCCGGCTGAAGGTACCTGCGGCCCCACAGTCGGCGACGAAGTCGAACGAACCGGACACGGGCAGCACGGAGGTGCCGGTCACGGCCTTCGTGATGACGAGGTCGGCGGTCTGACGGGTGTTCGTGAAGGACGCGGTCGCCTGCTGGCCGGCGACGATGGTGATCGGTCCGGCGGGTGCCGCCGTCTGGGTCCAGCCCGCCGGCACCGTCTCGGTGACGGTGCAGTTCAGGCCGGACGGGATCCCGGTGACCGCGGTCGACGTTCCGGTTCCACCCGAGGTCGTGACCGAGCGTGTCACGTCCCACGCCGTGCCGTCGCAGGCGACGGTGAAGTCGAACGTTCCGTCGCCGCCGACGGTCGATTTGTTCACGATCAGCGACCCGGTCTGGCGGGTGTTGGTGAACGACACGCTCTCCGCGGCCTGGTCGACCGGCTGCACGCTCTGCGAGCCACTCTGCAACCACCCCGGAGTCGTTGCCTCGGTCACCGTGCAGCTGGCGCCGAACGGGATGTCGGACGGCGTCTCGGCCGTACCGTTCCCGCTGATGTTCAAGGTCTTCGGGTACCTGGCGACGCCCGGACAGGCGACGGTGAACTCGAACGTGGGTGAGCCGGAGGGATCGCCGGCGACGGCGTTCGTCGTCTTGTTCACGACGACCTTGGCGAAGCGACGGGTATTGGTGAACGCCACGTTGCGGTCCTGGTTCATCGTGGTGCTGCCACCGTTGGTGACGATGGCGCCGGTCACCGTCACCGCGAAGTTCGCGTTGGTGGCCTCGGTCACCGTGCACGACGCTCCGGGCGTCACGCCGAGGGTGACGCTTCCGCCGTTGGCCAGCGACACCGGTGAGCCGGCGATCTGGTTGCCGCCGCACGCGACGGTGAAGGTGAACGTGGTGGGGTCACCGGCGATGGCGCCGGCGATGGTCTTCGAGATGGTGAGCAGTGCGCCGACCCGATCGGTGACGGGGTTGGAGATCTCGTTGATCGCGATGCCCGACGCCGTGAACGTGGCATTGGCCACATTGGTGATGACCGTGCCCGGGGCGACACCGGCGTTGACGGTCACATCGAACCGCACGACGCCGAAGCAGAGTTCGCCACCGGCGCACGACGCGCCCGTGAGGTTGTTGAGCGTGCCGAGGTTCGCGGTGACGGTGCCCGAACCGAACGATCCGCCCGACGCGAGTGCGGCCAGCGCTGCAGCCGACGTCTGGCCCTTGCCGACGCTGAGCGAACCGGGCACGAACGTCGTGCCCGCCGGGATCGAATCCGAGATGGTCACGTTGTTCAGATCGACGTCGCCGGCGACACGCACCGGCATCGTGTAGGTGAGGAGGTCGCCGGACTTCACGTACGGCGACGGGCTGGTCGAGTTGTCCCGGCCGACGGCGGTGCCGTTGACGGCCTGGTCCTTCTCGACGATCAACAGGCACTTGAGGGGCGACGACAGTGCGAACTGGCCGGCGTAGTAGTTGTCGCGATCGGTGGTGAAGGTGACGTCGATGGAGCTGGTGCCGCCGGGCACCTGCACGACCTGGGTCTTCGCGTCGATGCCGTGTCCGTCGCCGCGGCCACCCGAGTAGCCCTGCGCGATCGACGCGCCCGAGTCTGGATCGGCATCGAGGTCGGCGTTGTGGTCGGCGCTCACCTGCTTGCCGGAATCGAAGAAGTTGTCGGTGCCCGACGGGCCCGCCGGGTTGACCGTGGTCGAGCTTCCCGAGAGGTTCGACTTGACCTTCATCTGATCCTCGTCGAGGAACTGGTCGCCCTCCCACGCCAGAACCCCGAGGCGGAGGGCAACGGGCCCGGGCGACGCAGTGAGGAAGCCCGAGAGCGTCGTCGTGGTGTCCGCAGCGCCGTTCTGCTGCTGGATCAGGCCGTCGTATATGGCGACGTTCCGGTAGTCGTTGCGGTGGTTCGCTCCGGCACCGGCGTCGTCGTTGGCGCCGGTCAAGCAGTTGAGCGTCGGGAAGCGGTAGACGACGGTCAGCGACCAGCCGGCGTGGCAGTTCTCGCCCTGCATCGTCTGCACGTTGGCGACCGACACCGTCGTCGCGGTCGCTGCGGCGACCGTGGAGAAGGCGGCGGTCACGTCCGTGACGCCCTCGTACACGAGTCCGTCGTCGCTCGAGCCCGATGGCAGGGCCTGTGCGAGACCGCCGCTCGGGACGGTGTAGACGGTGTTCGCCGTGACGGTCGTGTAGGCGCCGGCGCCCACCTTCATCCGGACGGTGTTGGCGCTGGACTTGTTCGCGGTCGCGTTGGAGACCTCCGCGTGGTTGTCCGAGCAGTAGTACTCGGTCCCGTTGCTGCGGGTTGTCCCGAGGTTGCCTCCCCAGTAGAGGTAGGCGGCGTCGACGACGGCGCCCGACGGGATCGTGAAGGTTGCCGAGCTCCCGTTGAACAACGCCCCGTTCCCGTCGGGGTCGTTGTTGGCCATGTTGAGGTCGTCGTTGGTGGTGCTGTTGGTCGTGCAACTGCTGCCCGAGCAGTTGAGGACCGTGTTGCCGACCATGAGGAAGTCGCCGTTGACGTTCTTGTTGTAGCGGGCGCTCTGTCCCGCCCCGAAGTCAGCCGCTGCCTCTCCGACGGTGGGCACCATCGGCAAGCCGCCGAGGCCGACGAATGCGCACAACGCGATGACGCCCAGGCGTCGCGACGCCGTCGTGATCGATCGGTTCATGTCTGGCTTCCTCCCACCGACCCTGCCCGGGTCGGTTGGTTGGAGCGTGCAGCAACCGATGGCGCCTGACAATACCTTTCATCTCATTTCAGTGAATTGAGTTGAGGCGGTTTCCTCAACAGGAGAGGTTCGAACGTCCGACGGCGAGCGATCGGCGGGAGGTCAGTGCGAGAGCGGGATCCGGAGCAGGCACCCGAACTCCCCCGCCACGTCGGCGGAGACCCGCGCGTGCACGCGACCCTGTCGGGTCCGGAAGTCGCCGTCACCGGACTCCGGGTAGACGCCGTCGTGCCACACGCCGGGGAGGACGCAGATACCGAAGCTGCCGTCGCTGCGCGCGACCACTGCCCGTTCGAGGTCGGGATCGTCCCCGACCGGCACCACCGGGACGAGGAAGGGTCGCCCGTCGACCGACCAGAAGAGCTGGCCGCCGTCGGGGTGGTGGTTGAGATGCCACAACAGGATCTGCTCGCGCGGCCCCGACGACGGCGCGTCGAGCGACTCGGGCGCGCACCCCAGCCCGATCACGTAGTCGCCGCCGACGGCAGCGTTGCGGGCGCGGAGACGCTGGCCGTCCCAGACGGTGAGGAACGTGCCCTCGGTCGTGCCGCCCTCGATGCCGGTGCCGGGATCGAGGGGGCGTGGCCCCGACAACGGCCAGGGCACGATCGGCACCTCGAACTCGGCCGGGTCGCCTTCGGCGATGGCGAGCAGTTCGGCGAGTGACGGGTCGCGTCCGTCGACGACGGGCAGGTCCCGCCACGGCAGGCCGGATGCGATGTCGGGATCGAGGTACTGGGCAGGGGTCACTCCGGCGTGGGTCACGTCGCCGAGGCTAGGTCCGACCGCTTCCACTCCGACCGCTTCCACTCCCACTGCTTCCACTCCGAGCGGTTCGGCGGTCAGCCGCCGGGGCGAACCCCTGCCGGCGGTGTGCCACCGGTGAACCCAGCGCCTCCGGGGAATCCTCCGTCGGGGATGCCGCCTCCGGGGAATCCGGTCGGGGTGGAGCCCGACGTGTTCGAGGCGCCGGCCGACTCGGCCGTCGCGGAGCCCGGGAGTGCGGCGTCGAGGTCGGCCAACACGACCCGCTGGCCCGACGTCAACCCGCTCGTGATCTCGGCCCACGTCGTCCCCACGACCCCTACCTCGACACGGGTGGACTTGGTGCCGGTCGCGGTCCGGACGAGGACCGTGTGTTCGGTGCCGTTGGTCGTGACAGCCGACGTCGGCACGGCGAGCGCTTCCCGCGTGGCGCCGGTCACGATCGACACCGAACCGGTGGCCCCGCTGTGGAGGTCCGTCGGCGGCTCCTCGAGCGCCAACACCACCCGGTAGGCCGTGGAGGTGGATGCCGAATCGGGCGTCACCGAGATGGAGACGACCTCGGAGGAGAGCGGTTCGTCCGAGCTGTCGAGCGTCACCGTCGCCTGCTGCCCGACCTCCACGGTCGGAATCTTGGCGACCGGGATGGTCGTCGTCACTTCGAAGCCACCGTCCCCGACGACGATGATCTGCTGGGTCGTCGACGCGGCCGTGACCGACTCTCCGGTATCGAACCCGACCGCGACCACCGTGCCCGAGATGGGCGCGGTGAGCTCCGTCTGCGCCACGTTGTGGGTGGCGACGATCACGTCGAGCGCTGCAGCATCCACGGCCTTCTGCAGCGCGATCAGCTGTTCCGATGACGGGGTGCTGGACGTGCCGCTCGATGTGGCCGCTGCTGCCGGGAGAGGTGAGCTCGCCGGTGCGGCGGTCGTGGTGGTGACCGGCGCCCCGCTCGCTCCTGCTGTGCTTCCGCCGCCGGCCGTGACCGCAGCGGTCGATGCCGACAGGAGGCGGTCGAGTTCCTGGGTCGCCGACGACAGCGTTGTCTGGGCTGCCGCGGTGGCGGCCTGGGCCGAGCGGACCGTACTCAGCGCCGAACGGCAGGCGGCGAGCACGTCGGTGGAACGAACGGTCGGAGGCACGGTCGTCGTCGACGGGCTGGTCGTGGTCGTGGTCGTCTCGGTGCTGTCACAGACCGCGGCCGCCGACTGATACGTCGCCTCGGAATCGGTGAGTGCCGCGTCGACCGTCCGCTGCGCGTCGAGGACGGCCTGCTGCGCATAGCGCAGCGCGGCGGCGTCGGTCGCGGCGGTACCCGAAGCGGAGGAGCCCGACGTCGTGGTCGATGCGGGCGAAGGGGTCGCGGTGGCCGCAGCGGCCGTGGTGACGGTGGTCGTGGCGGTGCGGGCACCGGTGACCGACGACGCGGTGGGAGCGGCGCCGGCGCCACCGGTGCTGGTGGGTTCGCCGTCGAGCGCCTTGGACAGGGTGAGCTCGGCCTGGGCGAGCGCTGCCTGCCTGGTGTGGAGTGTCCGTTCGAGGCTCGCCGTGTCGACCGTCGCCAGTGTCTGGCCCGTCACGACCTCATCGCCGACCGCCACCGCCACCGAGGCGACGGTGCCGCTGATCGGGAAGGCGACCGCGGCCTGGTTCACGGCCTCGACGGTCGCGACGCCGTTGAGGACGGCCTGGACATCGTGTGTGCCGGCAACGGCGGTTCGGTAGTTCAACGCCTCCGATCCGGACGCGTTGACCGCGACGAACCCCGATGCGACGAGGGCAACCGTGGTGAGACCGACGAGGCCCCACCGGGCTCGGCGGGTCCGCCAGAACGGGACGACCCCGTCGGGGTCGGGAAACAGCGACGACAACCGCGCGTCGGCGGTCGTGGGGCGGGTCGAAGCGGGGGCGTCGGTCATGTCCTATTCGTTCCTCAACGCGTCGATGGGGGTGAGTTTGGCGGCGCGGGTGGCGGGGAAGACGCCGAAGCCGACACCGATGGCCATGGCCATGGCGATGGCGGCGAGGCAGGCGGGGATGGAGACGAGCACTTGGGAGTCGGTGAAGTGGGGGAGTACTTCTGCGCCGATGATGCCGAGTGCCACGCCCAAGATGCCGCCGGCGAGGCCCAAGATGAGGGCTTCGACGAGGAATTGGCGGCGGATGAGTTGGGGGCGGCCGCCGAGGGCTTTGCGGAGGCCGATCTCGCGGGTTCGTTCGGTGACGGAGACGAGCATGATGTTCATGACGCCGATGCCGCCGACGAGGAGGCTGATGATGGCGATGCCGGCGAGCATGACGGTCATGGTGTCGTCGACGGTGGAGGCCGCCGTCAGGATCGACTCCTGGGTGGCGATCGAGAAGTCGGCGTCGCTGGAGTCGGAGATGCCGTGAGTGTTCAACAGCAGCCGATCGGTCTCCTGGTAGGCCGCTGACAGTGTGTCGGCGGAGGTGGCTTTGACGTAGATGCTGGAGACGGAGTTGCGGTTGGTGCCGCCGACGAGGCGTTGGGTGTAGGTGGAGAGCGGGACGATGGCGAGGTCGTTGTTGGAGGTGGACTCCGACGACGACAACTCGTCGAGGATGCCGATGACGGTGAGCTTCGTACCGTTGTAGGAGACGGTTTGGCCGACGGCGTTGCCGGTCGGGAACAGTTCGGTCGCGGTGTCCGGCCCGAGGACCACGACGGCGGCCGCGTCGGCCTCGTCGGTGTCGGCGAGGAATCGTCCGGTCGACACGTCACGCGAGCGCACCTCCGACCAGCTCTCGGTCGTGCCGGTGAGCGTGGTGGTCCAGTTGGTGGTGCCTTGGACGAGTGAGACCGAGGTGGTGGAGACGCCGGCGACGGCTTGTACGTCGGGGGCGACGTTGTTGGATTCGAGGGCGGCGACGTCGGTGGTGGTGAGGGTGGACGCGGTGCCGAAGCCGCCTCGGGTGCCGGTGCTGGCGTCGGTGGTGCTGCCGGGCGATACGACCAACAGGTTGGTGCCGAGTTCGTTGATCTGGTCGTTGATCTGGGCTTGGGCGCCTTGGCCGAGGCCGACGGTGAGGACGACGGCGCTGATGCCGATGAGGATGCCGAGCATGGTGAGCGCCGAGCGGAGCCGGTGGGTACGGACCGCCTCGAACGCGCTGCGGAGCGTGTCTCGCCAGCTCATGTCGGTTCCGCCGGCATCGAGTCGCCCGGCGCCCAGATTCGGCCGTCGCGCACTTGGATGACGCGTTCGGCTCGTTCGGCGACGTCGGGTTCGTGGGTGATGAGGACGATGGTGCGTCCGTCGGTGTGGAGCTCTTCGAGGAGTCCGAGTACGTCGTCGGTGGAGGTGGAGTCGAGGTTGCCAGTGGGTTCGTCGGCGAGGATGAGTGCGGGTTCGGTGACGAGGGCTCGGGCGACGGCGACGCGTTGTTGTTGGCCGCCGGACAGTTCGCCGGGTCTGTGGTTGGCGCGGTTGGCGAGGGAGACCTTGTCGAGTGCGGCCATGGCGCGTTGTCTGCGTTCGGCGGGTGGGGTGCCGGCGTAGATGAGGGGGAGTTCGACGTTGCGCCAGGCGGGGAGGTAGGCGAGCAGGTTGAATTGTTGGAAGACGAATCCAATGAGGAGGTTGCGAACGTCGGCGAGGTGGTTTTCGTCGAGGGTGCCGACGTCGTGGCCGGCGAGGCGGAACTGGCCGCCGGTGGGGACGTCGAGGCAGCCGAGGATGTGCATGAGGGTCGACTTGCCGGAACCGGATGGCCCGGTGATGGCGACGAACTCGTTCTGCTCGATCCGGAGGGTCACCCCGGCGAGGGCGGCGACTTCGACGTCTCCGGTGCGGTAGAGCTTGGTCACGTCGGTCAGCTCGATGACCGGGACGGTCCCAGGTGGGGTGACCGGGCGAGTCGGCCTGACGGTCGTCGCAGTCATCGGCTCGCTCCCGTCGCTCCGGCGCCGGTCGGAGCGCCGGTCGGGGCCCCCGCGGCAGCGTTGCCGACACCCCGACCCGGGAAGCTGATCACGACCTGCTCGCCGGCCTTCAGCCCCGAGGTGATCTCGGTCATGCCGCTGGCCGTCAGCCCGATCGTGACCGATCGGGTCTCGGTGGCGCCGTCGGCCGAGCCGTCGGTGCTGACCGTCACGCTCGAGCCGGTGTCGTCGGTGGAGACCGCTCGCGTCGGGACCTGCAGCACGTCGGTTCGCTCGGCCGTCACGATGTCGGCCGTCACCGACGACCCGACGTAGAACTGGTCGGTGGCACCGGTGAACGAGACGACCACCTGGTAGGCGGCGACACCAGAGCTGGCATCGGCGATCCGACTCACCTCCGTGACCGATCCGGTGGCGGTCGCCCCGCTGGCGCCCGACTGCGTCGTGCCGGTCCCGCTTCCGCCGCCCCCGAGCTCAGTCGGGAATCCACCGGTCGGGAAGCCGCCGGAGGGGAGTCCGCCGCTGGGGAACCCGCCGAACCCGCCGCGTCGGTTGGAGGAGCTCGTCGTCACCGCGACGTCGACGGTCTGGCCCACCTCGATGCTGTCGATGTCGGTGCTGTCGACGGAGACCTCGACCTCGAACCGACCGCTGCTGACCACTTGGATCTGGGCCGTCGAGGAGGACGAGCCGGTCGACTGGTTCACCGACGGGAGCGCAGCAGTCGAGCCGCCACCGGTCGCAGAGGAGCGACCCGAACCCGTCCCTGATCCCGTGAGGGTCGTGCCGCCCTGCCCGCCGCTCGACAACTCCTCGCCGACGGTGAGGTCGACACTCGCAACGGTGCCGTCGAAGGTCGCCACGAGCGATGCTCCGGCAAGTGCCTCCGTCGCGGTGGCGAGCGTGTCGTTGGCCGTGGCGATCTGTGCGATGTCGGCGGCGATCTGTTCGTCGGACGCATCGGCGTCCTGGTCGTCGGCGAGCTTCGCCTCGGCGTCGGCAACCGCCGACTCCGCCGACGTGACCGCAGCGGCCAGCTCCGACGAGTCGATCGTCGCCAGTACCTGCCCGGCCGTGACGGTGTCCCCGGCGGCGACGTTCACCGCGGTGACGGTGCCCGACGACGAGAAGCTCAGGTCGTCGGTCTGGGCGGCGGCGACGGTTCCCTCGGCCGACACCGTTTCGTTCATGGAGCCACTGGTGACCTCCACCAGCTGGTTCGTCGGCGCGACAGCGGTCGCCGTCGTGGTGGTGTACGTGTCCTCACGGATGCCGAACCACCAGACGGCGACGGCGACCAGCGCGATCGCCGGCATGACCACGAAGGGGTGAAGGAGGCGCCGTCTCACGATCGGCCCGCGGAGGAGGTGTGTCGTACCTGCATGGAAACGAGCATCGGGCCCGTTCCTGGGAGTTACCTGAGAGCGATCGGGGAGTTCGTCCGGTGTTCTGCCGATTCCTCAGAGAACCCTCAGAACCGACGGCCGTGCATCTTGTCGAAATCGGTGGAACAACTCAGCACTTCCCCAGGAAGGTCTGAGGAACCGGGCCGATCGTTGTCGCCATGAGCTACGAATCCATGCCGACCCAGCCGCCGACCGATCCGCCGCAACCGCCCAGCGCGACGCCGGTCCAACCGGCCGCCGACGCGAAGCCCAGTGGGCCGACCGCCAAGACCTGGATCATCGGTGGTGTGGGAGCGGTCGTCATCGCCGCGGCCGCCATCGTCGGCATCAACGCGGCCTCGTCGGACACCACGACCGTCGACACGGCAGCGGCAACCAACGGCACGGCTGCCAACGGATCCAACGGCGCTGCGGCCGACGGCCAGGGCGGCTTCGCTGGTCGCGGCGGCGGCACGTTCGGCACGATCGAGTCGATCGACGGCGCCACCATCACGGTGGCCAGCCAGGACGGGACGTCCACCAAGGTCGTCACGACCGACGCCACCACCGTCACCTCCACGGGCGAAGGGACCGCGGCCGACCTGAAGGTTGGCGACAACGTCCAGGTCACCGGGTCCGGCACGTCGTCCGACCTCGCTGCCGAGCGCGTGGTCGACAGCGGCGACGTTGCCGCCACCGGCGGGTTCGGTGGACGTGGCCAGGGCCAGGACGGTCAGAACGGCCAGGGCTTCCCAGGAGGGACGCCGCCCGAGGGCATGAGCATTCCCGAGGGAATGACCCCGCCCGAAGGGATGACGCCGCCTGCCGACGGACAGATGCCCACCGACGGACAGATGCCGACGGGAGCGGACGGCCAGCAGCTGGTGTTCGCCTCCGGCACCATCGAGTCGATCGACGGCTCGACGATGGTGGTGAAGGCGAGTGACGGCACTACCTCCACGGTGACGCTGTCGGACACGACCACGATCTCCGTCGTGACCACGATCACGGTCTCCGATCTCGCTGAGGGCGACACGATCATGGTCCGTGGCGAGACCGCTGACGGTACGGTCACCGCCACCTCGATCACCGAGGGCGCCACCGGCTTCGGCGGCGGAGGATTCCCCGGAGGCGGCGCCCCGGGTCGGCCTGATCAGTCGGGCGGAGCCACTGGCTCGGGTTCCGCGTCGAACTGATCGGCAACGTCAGGCCGGCCCCGCGTTTCGACGCGGGGCCGGCCTGATTGCGTTCTCGGGCTCAGCCGTTCGTCGCGGTCACATTGGCGGAGACGGTGGTGTGCCTTTCGAACCCGCCCGAGTGCTTGGACTGCTTGCAACAGGCGGAGTCCTAGCTGGCTCGTGAACTCCTGACGCGAAGGTCTTCGACCCTCGGCGCTTGCTCCACGTACTCCTCCAGGGCCCAGTTCATGATCAGGTTCACAGAGACCTGACGCTCTCGGGCGAGGGCCTTGAGGCGTTCGTCCAGCTGCGGCGAGAGCCTGACCGCCTTCGTCACCCTGTCATCGAACTCGCGGGGTCGTGCCATGGCGGCAGTCTAACTACATCGCTGTAGTTTGTGAAGGTATTCGCGCGAAATCGCGCGCATTAATGACCCCAGAAATTATCGGGTATCCACCACTTGTCAGCAGGTACCCGTTACGGTCCGACTTGGTCAAAGTGGCCAAGCTGAGTCGGCCTGCGGCCACCTCTCGGCGCAAGGACCCACTGACGTGGGAAGGAGACACCAATGGCGGATCGACAAGTCACTCATGCACACCGCGACGATCAGGGGATCATCCTGGCTGTTTGCTGGAAAGGTGGCACCAGCTTGATG